>DAIQBF010000070.1:0-12730 GCA_036781305.1 Lutibacter sp. | reverse complement strand
ATGACCATGATGCTTTGGATAAAATAAAAAATATTATCGATAAAATTGGCGATTATAACAAAGCAGGTTTTAACAGAATTAAACCAGTAAATCCCGCTGAATATCCCGAAGAAATTTTTGGAATTTTACCCGCCACAAGAACCGATCAATACGATATGTTGGAAATCATAAAAAGGTTGGTCGACAATTCAGAAATTGAGGAATATAAAAAAGACTACGGAAAAACGATCATTTGCGGCTATGCGCGCATTGAAGGTTGGGCTGTGGGAATTGTCGCAAACCAAAGAAAAGTAGTTAAAAACGGCAATAAAGAAATGCAGTTTGGTGGTGTCATCTATTCAGATTCCGCTGATAAAGCAACGAGATTTATAGCAAATTGCAATCAAAAGAAAATTCCGTTGGTGTTTTTACAGGATGTTACCGGATTTATGGTGGGCAGCAAAAGCGAACACGGCGGCATTATAAAAGACGGTGCCAAAATGGTAAATGCCGTGAGCAATTCTGTTGTTCCAAAATTTACGGTGATAATAGGCAACTCTTATGGTGCGGGGAATTATGCCATGTGCGGCAAAGCTTATGATCCACGACTTATTGTGGCTTGGCCTTCTGCCCGCCTTGCTGTGATGGGCGGCGAGCAGGCTTCAAAAGTGTTGTTGCAAATTGAAACGGCTTCCTTAAAAAAGAAAGGAGAAGTAATTACCAAAGAAAAAGAAGAAAAAATATTGGAATCAATTCAACAGAAATACAACACACAAACTTCGCCATATTATGCCGCAGCACGTTTATGGACTGATGGCGTAATCAATCCCTTAGACACCAGAAAATGGATTGGCATGGGAATTGAAGCCGCAAATCATGCACCCATTGAAAAACAATTTAACTTAGGAATAATTCAGGTTTAAAATAATTGTAAATACCTTTTGTAATAATTACCTTTACCGCACATAAAAATAAAGAAAATAGTATGGGAAGAGCCTTCGAATTTAGAAAAGGAAGAAAATTGAAAAGATGGGCCGCAATGGCAAAAACCTTTACCAGAATTGGTAAGGATATTGTGATGGCGGTAAAAGAAGGCGGACCAAATCCAGAAAGCAATGCACGTTTAAGAGTCGTAATCCAGAATGCCAAGGCAGCCAATATGCCTAAAGAAAATGTTGAGCGCGCCATTAAAAAAGCCACCGATAAAGATACTGCAAACTATAAAGAAGTTTTATTTGAAGGCTATGCACCGCACGGAATTGCACTCGTTATTGAAACGGCAACCGACAACAATAACAGAACCGTTGCTAACGTGAGAGCGGCTTTTAATAAATGTAACGGAAACTTCGGAACTTCAGGATCCGTTGTTTTTATGTTTGACCATATGTGTAATTTCAGAATAAAAGCTGAAGACCTTAAGATGGATTTGGAAGAATTTGAATTGGAACTGATTGACTTTAATGTTGAAGAAGTTTTTGAAGATGAGGACGGTATTCTTATTTATGCGCCTTTTGAACAATTTGGAGCCATCCAAAAATATCTGGAAGAAAATAATTTGGAGATTCTTTCCTCAGATTTTGAAAGAATTCCCACAACTACAACAAAACTTTCAGAAGAAGAACAAGCAGACGTTGAAAAATTATTGGATCGTTTGGATGAAGAAGATGATGTACAAAATGTTTATCATTCCATGGAAATGTAATTATCATGATTTTATTTGGCAAAAAATCTTCGGAATTAAAACAGGAAATACATCAGGAAATTATTTGTCCGAAATGTAATTCAAAGAATTCCACAAAAATCTATGTTATAGGTGTTTACAAACATCTGTTGCACATTCCATTTTTATCCGGAGGGAAATATGGGACTTCCAATTGCACCAATTGCAATTATACGCTTGAATTGCCAAAAATGCCAATGGCCGTAAAATTAGCCTATTATGAACTTAAAGAATCAGCAAAAACTCCTTTATGGTTTTATAGCGGTTTAATAGGGGTAAAAGTGCTGGTTTTGGTTAAAATATTTAGTCGGTATTTTTAAAGTCAGGAGACCGAAGACGGAAGACAGAAGTCAGGAGTTAGGAGCCTATTTTAAAAACCCCAAGATTTTTGCTCTGTCTATTTTATTTGTTTCCGTTTCTATAAACTTTTCTAAAAAATAAATTTCCTTAGGAATTTCATAAGCTGAAAACAACTTTGAGTTTTTAATTTCTTGAAGAATTACAGGTTTTGTTGAATCATTCAATTTTTCAATCTTTAAATCTTCAATAACAAGAATCAATTTCTCTCCAAGAATTTCATCATGTTTTCCGGCAACAAAAAATCTGCTTTCAATTATTCTGGCTAATTTTTCTTCAATTTGTTCCGGAATTAATTTTATGCCGCCTGAATTAATTACATTATCAATTCGTCCCAGCCATTTAAATTCTGTTGGGGAAATGAGTTCAACCAAATCGTTGGTTATCACCTTTTCTTCTGAAATTTTTGGCGCGTCAATGACCAGACAACCTCTTTTATCAATAGAAATTTTAATGTTTGGCAATGTTTGATAATGAGATGCTGAGCCAAGCCTGCCTACCGGACAGGCAGGTTCAGCAAGACGTATTTGATTAATCCTTTTTACAGCAATATGGGTTATGGTTTCCGTCATTCCGTAAGTGGCAAAGATTTCAGTTTTTACTTCTTGTATTTTGCCTAACAATTCCTCTGAGATCACTCCACCGCCAACAATCAGTTTTTTTATTTTATGAATTTCACCCAAAGAATTGTGCAATTGCATTGGAACCATTGCCGAGAAATCGTAGTTTTTATCCCTGTTTTTTAGCGGATTTGAAGTTGGTTTCAAAATATCCAAATGCCAACCCAACGTTAGCGCACGCACCAACATCATTTTCCCGGCGATATAATTTGGCGACATGCACAACAATGCAGAAGTGTTTTCGGACAAATTAAAATAAGCGCCTGTAGCTTTGGCGCTATGTATCATATGGATTTTTTGAAGCTGAATTATTTTCGGATTTCCTGTGGATCCAGAAGTTTTTACTCCAACTAAAGTTTTCGCATCAAACCAATCGATTAAAAAATTAGCCACTTCAACAGAAATTTCTTTTGAAAAATCAATCAGTTCTTCCTTGGAATTAAATGATTTTCCCTGTAATTTAAATGCGCTATGAAATTGATTTATTTTCATTTTAATTTTTAATCTTCAGTACGGATAGGTCGCAACCTGTCCCAACCATTAGAACGGACAGGTCGCGACCTGTCCCTACATTAGGCTATAAACTCCTCTTCTTTAAATTTTATCGGTTTAAACACGTGGCCAAACAATTTTTCTTTCCAATTTGTCCAACCGTATTTTTTTGAAAACAACAATAAAATCAGCGGATACAATATAAATACCGGCACAAACATTTCCCAATCAATGGTAGGTTTAGAAATATCCACCAACAAAGCATCTGTTTGAAAAACCGTCCAGTTTGTCGTAACCAAAACTGCAGCAACAATATTGTTTGCCGCATGAAAACCCAAAGCCAATTCCGTGCCCTCATCCATTAAAGTGAAAATTCCAAGAACCAAGCCTGTTCCAATATAATAAACCATTATAAACCAGCCCAATTTTTCCACTTCCGGATTCAGTCCGTGCATCAAACCAAAGATTACTGAAGTTAAAATGAGCGCCACAAATGAATTTTTAAACCAGGTTCCAAATCCTTGCATTAAATAACCTCGAAACAACAATTCTTCCATGCTGGTTTGTATGGGCAAAAACAAGAACGATACAAGCAATAATGTAAAAAAAGGAATGGGTTTAAAATTCCAAACATAATCTTCAGGTGCCATAAAATAGCCAATGGCCACCATAAATAATCCCACAATAGCCCAAACTGAAAACGCATAAAAAAACCGTCCCCAATCTACTTTTTCCCTACTGGTAATTAGGGTCACTATTTTCCTTTTATGAATAAATTTTATCCCTAAAAACAAGGACAGCAATCCGAATAAAAACGAAGCGATAACCGCCAAAAGATACAAATTTGCGTCAATTCCCAAGTTTGTAAAATTGCTGTTTGCAGAATGCATAAACGTTTCCAAATTACCGGCATAAATGTAAGCGACTACCGATAAAGGAATAATTCCCACAAATTGCCAGCCAAAAAACAATAGCATTAATGCGACCAAATAAGCAGTCCATTCATTATTTCCCTTATATGCCTGTTGTATAAATTTCATAATAAACAATTACATTAAATTAAAATCCCATTTTTTATTTTTGTTGTAATGCAAATGTTCGCCCCTTATCCCTAGCGGACTTTCGAAATTATTGGTAAACAAACTTCCGGTTCCCAAACCTTGCGGCATTTTATTTTTTAAGGTATATATCCATTGCGCAATGGCATTTAACCCAATATTGCTTTCCAAGGCCGAGGTAATCCACCAGCCAATATGTTGTGTTGAAGCAAGCTTAATCCATTCCTCACTCCCTTTATATCCACCAATCAGACTGGGTTTCAATATAATGTATTGCGGTTTTATAATTTGTAGCATTTCTTGTTTTAATGTTCCCTCAAAAACACCAATTAATTCTTCATCTAAAGCTATTGGAATCGGTGTTTTTAAGCATAATTCAGCCATTTCATTTATTTGCCCCTGTTTTATGGGCTGTTCAATGGAATGAATTTCCAGTTCCGACAATCTTTTTAATTTTTCCAATGCTTCTGACGGAAGAAAACCGCCGTTTGCATCAACCCTTAGTTCAATTTCTTCAGAAGAAAATTCCGTTCTGATACTTTTCAATAATGAGATTTCAGTTTCAAAATCGATGGCGCCAATTTTCAATTTAAGCGTCGTAAAACCAACATTTAATTTGTCCTTAATTTGTTGTCGCATAAAAGCCTCAGCTACCATCCAAATTAAACCGTTTATTTTTATGCCATCTTCAGATTGGGTAAATCTCGAAGGAAATAATTCAAAAGGATTTTTTTTTTGAACCGATAAAAGTGCCTGTTCCAATCCAAACTGAACAGAAGGAAACTCGGTGAGTTCCCTTAATAATTCTTCTTTATTTCTCTCGATATTTTCGCAAAGCCAAGCCAATTTTTCTTCATAATCCGGCCTGTCGTCAGCGCTCAATCCTTTAAAAACAGCGCATTCTCCATAGCCAACTTTATCGCCATCAACCACTTTTAGAAAATAAGTTTCCTTGGTGCGTAAAACACCTCTGGAGGTGCCGCTTGCCTGTTTAAAATTTAGGAGGTATTTTTGATAGAAAGCTTTCATCTGTTTAATTTTTATTTTTTTGTTGGTACAGATGCAGTTCGCCATTAATCATTCTACTGTGTATCAAAATTTGTTATGCTCGTTTCATCTGTTTAAACTTTATTTTTTAGAGGTAACAGATGCTGCCTGCCTGCCTGCCGATAGATAGGTAATCCTGCCTGCCGGCAGGCAAGTTCGCCATTAATCATTTCTTTGTGTATCAAAATTTGTTATGCTCGTTTCATTATTTTTTTAAATGCGAAAGATAAACTATTTGAAAATTTATTTTATCTTGGCAAATATTTATCGGAACAAACGCATCATAATTTGATTGGTTTTTCCAAATATCAATCATCCCAACCTACTTTTAATCGTTTTCCTTTAACACCAACTTTGGCAATTTTGTAAGTTTTGATCATTCAAAAATTTGAAGAAAACCCTTATAGATTTACTATAATTTCATATTATCTCCGATAGGCAAAAGTAACAATTCTTTTTTAGCATTTGAAAATTTAGTGATGGCCTCTTTATGGTTGATTTTAATATAGCCAAACGTGTCAAAATGAATGCCCAAGACCTTATTACAACCCAAAAATTTAGTCGCTATAATGGCTTCATCAACACCCATCGTAAAATTGTCTCCTATCGGCAAAATTGCCAAATCGAGTTCGCCTATTACTTGAGGAATTAATTTCATATCATACGTTAAAGCGGTATCACCGGAAATATAGATGCGGTGATTGGTGGTTTCTAAGACAAATCCGCCCGGTTGACCACCATAACTTCCATCGGGAAAAGAGCTGGAATGGATGGCATTTGTAAAGTGCACTGTTCCAAAATCAAATGTCCATTTTCCGCCGTGATTCATGGGATGTCCTTTTATTCCTTTGTTTCCAAAATAAGTGACAATTTCAAAATTGGAAATTACTGTGGCACCGGTGCGTTTTGCGATGGCTTCAACATCTAAAATATGATCTTGATGCGCATGGGTGATTAAAATATAATCGGCCTGTAATTTATTGATGTCAATGTCTTTGGCCAATTCATTGCCTGAAATAAAGGGATCGATTAACAATGTTTTGTCTTTTGTTTCGATACTTAAAGTTGAGTGGCCTAAATAGGTGATTTTCATAATGGGAGGTGTGTTAGATGATACACTGCAATTTAACAAAATAAATCCATTAAAAAAACCACGAAAAACGAATTTTCCGTGGTTAAATCAAACAAATAAGTAATTGTATTTATTAACGAGAAACCAAACTTATTATGTGCTAAAAAAATTTAGGCCTACTTTATTACATACGAAATATTAATAAAGGTATTTCTTCCCATTCTGGGTATGTTTTTCCAATCGGCAAAGGTAGAATAATACCTGTCAAAAATATTTTCCACCCCTGCTTTTACAAAAATTTTGTTCTTCCCTTTATAAAAAGCATAAGACGCCGTTGCATTAAAAACGGTATAGGCATTGGTTTTGTCTTCACCATAACTGCTACTGTAATTGTATTGTTTATCGGCTCCGGACATTCCTATTTCCGCATCAAGGAAAACCTTTTTATAATGCAACATTAATTTATAGTTTAGCGGACTAATCAATGGCAAATTTTCTTTATCATTATCTTCCCCCAAGCTATAACCTAACATACCGTCTAATTTAATTGCATTAGAAATTGAATATTCAGCGGTTAAATTTGAAGTAAAAATAGTTGCATAATCTAAAGCAGTATAAACTTTTACGCCATCGGCACCAATGGTCATTCTGTCATAATTAGGATTTAATTTTCCAATAATATAATCTGAAATATAAAAATAAGATGCTTCAATGCCCATTTTAATTTTTTTGCTTCCATAATTTACAGCCACATTAAACTCCAAAGATTTTTCATTATTTAAATATGGATTTCCAATATAATCATAGTTATCAAAACTGTTAAATAAATAAAATCCATATGCTTCCGTAACAGATGGTGCTCTTTCTCCGTAGCCCACACTTCCTGAAAATTGAAATCTATCTCTTTGGAATTGATACTGCGTGGATATATTCATTAGAAATCTTTGTCGATTATCCTTCAAATTGGGATAAAATATTTGCAAACTATTTAATCCAAAATCATCAGCGATTGTTTCATCTTGAAAACCAATTCTGGCAGTCATTTTTAGGTTGCTGTTTTTATTCAAACTAAAATCATCTTCCCCATAAATACCAGAATATAGGGTTTTTACATCAGGCCAAGTTAACATAAACATCTCATTTTCATTCGGATCGTTTGGATACATCGTCATTTCCGCCAAGGCTTTATTATAATAGGCATTTGCATTAAAAAGTAGTGAATGCTTGGCTTTAGCAAGTTTAATTTTTGAATAAAAACCATAAGTATCGCTCCAGCCCGGCATATCCATATGAATAGGGACATCTGGTCTTTTTGTGTCATCCATCACATGCGTAATGGTGTTCATATAAAATTTTGTTTCCCATTCGGTCACCCTCGAATTGCCCTTTTTTTGAAGATAACTAAAAGAAGTTATCAATGCTTTTGCTGATGAAACATCCATGGTTAATGCCGGATACCCAATATTTGTGGCATTATCGAAGATAATTGTACCAATAATAGCATCATTTTTATTGATTTTTAAACCCGCGATGGTTGAAATATTGTATTTCTCAAATTGGGAATATTTAATTTCCACATCGCCACCTGCCGTATAATTGTCCGATTTTCTATAGATGGCATCAGCATTTACAAAAAATTTGCTATTTGAAAAATTTAATTCTGAACTTCCAATTCTGGCATTTCCATTCGTTTCATAACCAGTGTCAAATCCTACATTCAGCGCTTCATCATTAAAGTTGCCTTTCTGCAATTTCAGATCAATTCCGCCACCAATGGTCGAGCCATTTTCAGCACCCTGCTGTCCAGATTTCACATGGACTTCCGACAAGTTTGAAACATCCACATACGAAGTTATTGGATCCATTTTGTCGGTGCAGGCACCAAATATTTGCATTCCGTCAATGGTAACGGAAATCCTGTCGCTCACCATATTATTTATGGCTGGCTCCCAAGCATAATTACCGCGCTTAATCATTGTGATTTTATTCGATTTCTCTAAATATTCATCAATAGACGCGAGTGGTTTTACTTGATTTTTATTGTTTAATGATTTTCTGTTTACTACAATTATTTCTTTCAATTGCACGATTTTAACAGTGTCCAGACTCTTTTCCTGAGCCGAAATTATTACGGTAAATAACAGCGAAACTAATAAACCAATATAAAATTTGCTAATCATAAGAAGGCTTAATTAAGGTCGCCTTAGTTTAATAAAGGCGACCTGTTAAATATTATTTGCTTAAAATTCCAATTCCAAAAACAAAGTGCTGGCTTCATTTCCATCGGTCACTGCTTCTCCTTTTAGTATTTCGTTATTTTGATTTTGCAAAATTAAATTGAGTTTCCAATAGCCTGTCATCGTTAATGACAGTTTGCCGTTGTACATTTTTGAAGTCGCATTAAAAGCCAAATCTTGGTTATTTGGAGAGGAATGATTTCCCATGCTCGGCATACGTGGATCCAGATTTATTTTATAATTTTCAACCACAGGAAAACTCATCATGTTTTCCATTTTGAATAGCCCAATGGTGATGTCGTTTATCTTAACCTCTGGCTTTTGCGGTTCAATAAGAGCTAAAATATATCTAACTTCATCAACACCTGTAACTGATGCGACCGTTTTCATTTTTGATGCAGGCACAGCAATAAAATCAACTGCTTCATAGGCTGTGCCGTCAATGGAATAATTAAAAGTTAGGTCCCATTTTTCTGTTTCGTTCTCTGCCATTTGGAAAATAATAAAGCCGTTGTAAACAGTTTGTTTGTCTGCAACTTTTACAAGGTCGGATTTAGGGCAAGAATGCGCCTTGTCGGCCATGTGCATTATTGGTTTCCAGGTTATTATGGCATTGTCAACAAAATCTTGCGTTAAATTGTCTTTAATTCTAACAGTAATATTATTATAACCTTGAACCAATTTTCCGCTTTTCGTATAAACTTCAATGGTATGCTTGTCATTAGAAATGTCTTGGACTTTAATCAAATCCCCTATTTCATTAATTGGGGCAACATCGTCGTCGTCGTCCGAACAAGAGATCATTACAAGCACTAAAATTGCCGGTAAAAAATATTTAAAAAGTTTCATATTCTTAATTTTTATGATTTAAATTAACTCATTGACAAATACTTAATTATCAATGCTCTAATACTTATGATTGTTTAATTTGAGTACTATGGGAATCCGCCATAATTTTGCAATTTGGCTTATGGCAAAGTATTATTTACACTATTTTTTTTACCATACAACAAGCCCATTTTTAATTAAAAAAATGAAGTTGAAACATAGTATTGGCAAAAGAAATAAATGTATAGAGAAACAAATAGGTCTTGAATCTAAATTATTTATTTACCGTAAAAAAATAGCATTGAATTGATACCTGTGGTGGTTTTAATAAAAAATTATAGAAATCTTGTGAAGTGTATTTATTAACAAAAAATCTATGTGTATAATTATCTTCGAAATTTTTAAGCGAGTATGAAAATTGATCTAAAGGGGAAACTGGATATTTGTCAAAATCAATTTGAGGAATGGTAGATTTATGGTTGTGATCGTTATGATTTGCTTTGTTCAATTGCTTTTCTAAATAACACTTTCCATTACACTCTAAATAAGGCTTGTCCCTATTTTCGCAAAGCACGTTGGCGATATAATCATAATTGGCATAATACTCCATTATTGGAACCAATGGGCGAACCATAGCCAATAAATAAAGCAGGTAAAAAAATATGCCAAAAAATTGATTCTTCATTTATACTTAAATACAAGACAAATATATCTTTTATTTTTTGTTTACAGAGTGACAAAAGTCACTTTATGCAGCTAAAAATGTACCCAAGCCGAACAATATTGCAAACAAAAAAGTGCTTATCGCCAATTTCTTTAATTCAGGGTCTAAAAGTACGGGTCTTTTATTGCGGTAAACCACCAAAAAATGTTTGCCAATTGGAATATAGGCCAGTAAAAATAATAGCTGGTGCCAGGATTTGTAATAAATTGAGGTGTATAATAAAGCAAACAAAAATGAAGCAATCAACAAATAATAATGGTAATATTTAGCAAACTCCACCCCTATTTTTACCACGATTGTATTCTTGCCCGATTTTGCATCTGATATGCTATCCCTCATATTGTTTAAGTTTAACACGCCAATACTCAGCAATCCAATTGAAATAGCAGGTAAAAAAATGGTGATTTCTATCTGTTTTGAGAATAAATAATAACTGCCGACAACACTTAGCAATCCAAAAAACAGAAATACAAAAAAATCTCCAAATCCACTATATCCATAGGCTTTTTTCCCCATTGTGTATTTAATTGCGGCCGCAATGCTTGCAATTCCCAACACAAAAAACACCGATAAGTTTATAAAATCTTCTTTGCCAAAAGCAATATAAATAAGAAAAATAGCGGTCACTAGCGTAATAGCGCTAGTTATTTTAATGGTTCTTAACAATTGTGCCGGTGAAATTTCACCGCTTTGAATGGCGCGTTTGGGGCCAATTCTGTCCATATTATTGTCGGTTCCTTTTATGCCATCGCCATAATCGTTGGCAAAGTTGGAAACTATTTGAAAACCAACAGTGGTAAGCAATGCCAGCCCACATATCAGCCAATTGAAATAGCCATGAGATGCTGCCAAAAAACTTCCCACAATAATTCCTGAAACGGACAATGGCAGGGTTCTTAAACGGGCTGCTTTCACATAAATTTTAAACATAAGGCAATTTTTTCAATGGCTTTTTTACCTGAAATTTTATAAATCTTCCGCGTTGGCAATTAACTCTGCAATATCCAACACTTGAACGTTTTCTTCTTGATTGGTTGCTTTTATGCCGTCGGTAATCATCGTATTGCAAAACGGACAAGCAGTGGCGATAATATTTGGTTTTACTCCCAAAGCCTCTTCCGTGCGTTCCAAGTAAATTTCCTTGTCCCCCTTTTCGGCATCTTTAAACATTTGGGCACCACCGGCACCACAACAAAGCCCGTTGGTTTTGCAGCGCTTCATTTCGACCAATTCCGACTCTAATTTTTCAATCAGCAACCTCGGTGCTTCATAAATATCGTTTCCTCTTCCCAAATAACAAGGATCGTGAAAAGTAATGCGTTTTCCTTTGTATTTTCCTCCTTCAATGGTGATTTTTCCTTCATCCAACAAAGATTTCAAAAATTCGGTATGATGCAATACTTCATATTTTCCGCCAAGTTCAGGGTATTCATTTTTTAAGGTATTGAAGCCATGCGGACAAGCAGTCACTATTTTTTTGATTTTATAGGCATTTAGAACCTCAATATTGGCCATCGCCTGCATTTGAAACAAAAATTCATTTCCGGCTCTTTTGGCAGGATCGCCGGTACAGCTTTCCTCAGTACCCAAAACGGCAAATTTTACATTTGCTTTGTTTAAAATCTTCACAAAAGCTTTTGTGATTTTTTTAGCTCTGTCGTCAAAACTTCCGGCGCATCCAACCCAAAATAAAACATCGGGTTGCTCCCCTTGTGCCGTCATTTCAGCCATTGTACGTACATTCATAAATCTGCTTTTTTAAATATTTTTACTATTATTCATGCTGACCATCGTCAAACACCTGAATTGTTACTTCTTTGTTGATTAGCTCAGTAAATTTTCCACGGTAACGGGTTGCTTTAACCAAGTGATTGTCTATCCAATGATAATTTCCGCCTCGTGGTTTACCCATGACCATCCCATGATATTTGAACCCATGTTTTTTAAGCCAAGTTTCGGTAACTTCACGATGCGCTTCTGTTCTGGAGGTAAAGAAGAAAATAATATGCCCTTCATCATACCATTTATTTAAAGTTTTTATAGCATCTGGATAAGCTTGTGCCGTGGCCATTCGTTCAGGTTCTTCATTAGGGATATCTTCTCCTACAGTGCCATCTATATCAATTAAATAATTTTTAACGCCTTTTGGCAATACCGGACTTATATGCAATCCCGCTTCAACTTTTCCGTGTAACAATTTTTCTACATCTTCTTTTTTCATTGTAAAGGTATTTTATTTTAGTTGGTAATTTATTCGTCTTTCCAGTTGAGTCTGTCCATTTGGTTGTATTGCCAAGGAGCTCCGTTGTTTTCAATATTTGTCATCATACTGTTTAATTGCTGCGGTGCAGCAGATTGTTCCATCACCAAATAGCGACGTAAATCGGTAATAATAGAAAGCGGATCAATATTTACCGGACATGCTTCCACACAGGCATTGCAACTTGTGCAGGCCCAAAGTTCTTCGGCGGTTATATAATCATTTAATAATTGTTTGCCATCATCAACAAACTTGCCATTTTTATCTATGTTTGCGCCAACCTCTTCCAATCGGTCTCTTGTTTTCATCATAATGGCACGAGGTGACAGTTCTTTT
>DAIQBF010000069.1:0-13008 GCA_036781305.1 Lutibacter sp. | reverse complement strand
TTATGAAAATACTTTTTTAACAGGGTTTAGCCAGGTTAATTTAAGCGGCGTAGGTTGTCCGGATCTAGGGGTTATATTGGTGATGCCAACAACTGGGGAAGTTGAAACCAACCATTTAAAATATGGATCAACCTATTCAGATGAAGTTGCAAGAACAGGTTATTACAGTTCTAAAATTGATAAATACAACGTAAAAGCAGAGTTTACAGCTTCAAAAAGAGTAGGCGTAAGTAAGTTTACATTTCCAAAAGGGCAATCTAATATTTTACTGAATTTAGGTTTGGGCTTAACCAACGAGCAAGGCGCCATGGTAAAAGTGGTTTCTTCAACAGAAATTGAAGGGATGCGTTCTGTGGGTTCATTTTGTTATAACAGTCCGGAAGCTGCATATCCAGTTTATTTTGTGGCGAAATTCTCAAAGCCGGCAGCTAATTTTGGCGTGTGGAAAAAACCAGCGACTTATAAAGGAGCGGAAGCACAATGGATGGGTTACAATGGAAAAACTCGTTTGATGGAGAATGTTACCAAAATGGTTGTTGGCGACAGTATTGGAACATATTTTAGCTATAAATTTGATAAAATTGAAACTGTTGAGGTTAAAATTGGAGTTTCATATGTGAGCATTGAAAATGCACGTGAAAATTTAGAGCAAGAAACCGCAAATAAAACATTCAATGATGTTTATAAGGAAACCTATATGGCTTGGAATAAATTACTTTCCAGAATTAAGGTTGAAGGCGGTTCAAAAGAAGATAAAACTATTTTTTATACGGCATTGTACCATACTTTAATTCATCCAAATACCCTAAACGATTTTAATGGGGAATACCCTGAAATAAAAACGGGTAAAACAGGCAAAACAACAGGAACTCGTTATACCGTATTTTCTTTGTGGGATACCTACAGAAATTTACATCAACTAATGTCGTTGGTTTATCCACAGCAACAATCGGATATGATAAAAAGCATGTTGGACATGTTCGATGAAAATGGATGGCTGCCAAAATGGGAATTAAATTCAACCGAAACATTTACTATGGTTGGCGACCCCGCAAGTATAGTGATTACGGATACTTACTTAAAAGGAATTCAGGATTTTGACGTGAAAAAAGCCTACAAGGCAATGTTGAAAAGTGCAGATCAAATAGGGAACAATCCATTGCGGCCAGGATTAAAAGATTATATTGAAAAAGGCTATTTAACCACAGAAAATGGAGGCTCTGTTTCAACAACGCTGGAGTACAATGCCGCAGATTATTCGATTGCTTTATTAGCTAAAGAACTGGGGAAGAAGAAAGATTATGTTCGATTTAAAAATCGTTCTATTTCTTACAGGAAGTTATTCGATAAAAATTTTAAATTATTAAGGCCAAGATTAAGCAATGGTGATTGGCACGAACCTTTCAACCCAAATGATGGTGCAAATTTTTCTGAAAACGTTGGTTTTATTGAAGGAAATGCTTGGCAATACGCTTTTATGATTCCGCACGATATTTATGGACTCAAAAAATTAATGGGCGGAAATATGGCATTTACAAACCAGCTTCAAAAAGTATTTGACACCAACCAGTTTGATATGGCAAACGAGCCAGATATAGCCTATCCGTATTTATTTAATTATGTGAAAGGTGAAGAATGGAGAAGCCAGAATTTAGTGGAAGAACTGGTGCGAAAACATTTTAAAAATACACCAGGCGGAATCCCCGGAAACGACGATACTGGAACTATGTCTGCTTGGCTAGTATATGCTATGATGGGCTTTTACCCGATAGCTCCAGGCGAACCAAAATATGCCATTACAAAACCGTTGTTTGATAAAATTACCATTCAATTAGATTCAAAGTATTATAAAAAGAGAGAATTGGTGATTGAGAAAGTGAAAAACAACAATGGTGAAATTCATAAAATCGAATTGAACGGAAAAGCTTATAAAAGTTATTTCATTTCTCACGAAGCGCTGGTTAATGGCGAAAATTTAAAAATTATTCAAAAATAAAATTCAAATTCTAAATAAATGTTGATGAAATTAAAATATATGGTCCCAAGTTTCGTATTTATTGTATTTGCTTCAAAATCGATAGGCCACGAATCAACAATAAAAAACGGTATTTAAAGATGCCCTTTTAAAATCAGCACTATTCCCGATTCTCCAATGCGTTTACGAAAATGAACAAGTACGGACAATGATGAAATTATCGAATGTTTAAAAATGTTAAAAGCAACGCCTGCAGGAACAGGTTTTAATAAAGACAATCCGGAAGATTATTATAGCGATTGGTTTGCTTGGGAAAATACATTGTTTGGCGAACTGATATTAAAAATATACAATGAAAATAGTGGCATGTTAGCTTTGAGATATCAAACTCAAACGTTGTATAAGGTTTATTTCAAATATTTTCTTAAATTAAAATTAATAATAACTTACTGTAGTTTGTAATTTTTTACCATACAGCACTTTTTTTTTGTCATTGGTCGAAATTATTAGTCAGGTTTTTTTTTATATATATACATTTATATAATATTAACTCAAACAATTTAATGAATGGCACAAAAAATACTAAAACTGTTTTTTTTGATTTGTGTACTGGGATTTTCCGGTATTCAAGCACAAACAGTAAGTGGGACAATTACAGATGCTATGGATGGCTCACCCCTTCCTGGCGTTAATGTAATAATTAAAGGGACAACAATTGGTGTTTCTACAGATTTTAACGGGAAATATCTTATCAATGTTTCTGGCGCAAATGCCGTATTACAATTTTCTTTTGTTGGTTTCACAACGAAAGAAATTGCTGTTAACGGCAAAACTATTATTGATGTAACTTTAGAACAGGGTTCAGAATCTCTTCAGGAAGTTGTTATAACAGCATTAGGGATAAAGCGGGAAAAAAAATCGCTTGGTTATGCTGTTCAAGAAGTAGATGGAGAATCTTTAGTGCAAACAAGAGAAAACAACCTGGCAAATTCTATTTCGGGTAAAGTTTCTGGTGTTCAAATCGTTAGGTCAAGTAATGGGCCTGCCAGTTCTTCTAAAATTATTCTTAGGGGAAACAATTCTTTAACTGGAGACAATCAGCCTTTAATAGTTGTGGATGGTGTTCCAATGGATAACTTTACTGGAGCAGCAAATAACGATTACTGGAATCCATCACAGGATATGGGTAATGGTTTAGGAGATTTGAATCCTGAAAATATTGAAAGCATGTCGGTGTTAAAAGGCGCTTCGGCAGCAGCATTATATGGGTCACGTGCCGGAAACGGAGTAATTTTAATCACAACAAAAACCGGTAAATCAAGAAAAGGTTTAGGAATCACTTATTCAACTACTGTTGGATTTGAATCTATTGGTTCAACTCCAGAGATCCAGAGTGAGTTTGGACAAGGAGCAAATGGAATTTACGACGAATTATCTGGCTCAAGTTGGGGGCCTAGAATTGAAGGTCAGCAAGTTACAAATTGGAATGGACAACAAGTAGCATTAAAGGCGTATGACAATTTAGATACCTATTTTAAAACAGGGGTTAACCAAACGCATACGGTATCTTTCCAACAACAAGTTAGCGATGGAACTTCATTATTTTCTTCCGCAACTTATTTAAATGACGACAGTAAAATCCCAGGCGCTAAATTAGAAAGGGTTAATTTATTAACCAGAGCAGTATCTAAATTTGGCAAAGACAATAAATGGACTACTGATGTTAAAGTTCAGTATATCAATTCTAAAGCAGATAACAGACCGTTAAATGGTTCAAATATTGCCAATGGATTTAGCACTATGTATATGCTGCCACGTACAGTAAATGTAGGGGATTTTAAAGCTGGAAGTGATGAATTTGGGAATATGATATGGTATGTGCCTTCAAATTCACTTAATCCATATTGGGGTGCGAAAAAGAATTTAAGTTCAGATTTTAGAGACCGTTTTTTATTAAATGGCAATTTAAAGTATGAATTTAATGATTGGTTACGCGCTGAAGTTAAGGCAGGCGCCGATTTATATACCACAAGTACAGAATCTAAATTATATTCAGGAAGTCCTTTATCAAATACGGGACGTTATAGTTTAGGGAAAAATACATTTTCTGAAAAAAATTATAGCACATTGTTAATAGCTTCACAAGATAATATTTTTGGAAAATTTGGAGGATCATTAACATTGGGCGGTAATTTAATGTCTCAGTCAGCCAGTGGATTAAGGGCTAGTTCAGGTGAACTTGAAGTGCCAAATTTATTTTCTTTAAATAATGGCAAAGACAAACCTACAGTAGATCAAAGTTTTAGTGAGAGGAAAATAAATTCACTGTATGGTTCTATGCAAATAAATTATGACGGTTTCTTATTTGTTGATTTTACGGGCCGTAATGATTGGTCATCTACATTAAGCAAAGAAAATAGATCATTCTTTTACCCTTCTGTCAGTACATCATTAGTTATTACGGATATGATAAAAAAACAAAGCGGAAATATACCAGAATGGATAACTTTCGGAAAAGTTAGAGCATCCTATGCGGAGGTTGGTAACGATTTAGACCCTTATAAATTATATAATAGTTATTCAATTGGGAAAGATCCAAACGGAAATACAACGGCTTCAAGTGGTTCGGTGAAATTTAATTCGAATGTTAAAAGTGAATTAATTAAATCATTAGAATTTGGTATTGATGGTCGTTTTTTCAGTAATCGTTTATCAATGGACTTCTCTTGGTACAAATCCAATGCAACCAACCAATTAATTGAACTTCCATTAGACCCATTAAGTGGTTATAACAGTGAAATAGTGAATGCTGGTGATATTCAAAATAAAGGTATTGAATTAATGTTGAATGGTAAAATTATTGATAATCCTAATGGATTGTCTTGGGAAATGAACCTTAACTATTCAAAAAACGAAAATTCAATTAAAAAACTTACTTCTGAAGTTTCTCAATACCCTTTAGGAGGATTTGATAACTTAAATGTTTTTGCGACTGCAGGAGGTGGATATGGAGAAATTTGGGGAACTAGATACCAAAGAGTAGAAGATGCAGCCAATCCTAATTTTGGGGCTATAATTGTGGATGGTAACGGTCTTCCTATAGCAACTAATGAAAAATTTAAATTAGGAAATCAACAACCAGATGCATTAATAGGTTATTCAAATACATTTACATATAAAAATGTATCATTCAGTTTTTTAATTGATGCACGTTTAGGAGGTGAAATATTTTCAGGAACAAATAGAGCACTTCAAAATTCTGGTAATGCCGCTGCTACAGTTGTAAACGGTTCAAGAGAAAATTTTGTTGTTGATGGGGTAGTAAGTGATGGCAGCGGTGGCTATGTCACTAATACTGTTGAGGTTTCTCCACAAATATACTGGAATACATTAACTACCAGGTCTGGTAATTTAGGAATTACAGAAGCTAATATGTATGATGCTTCTAACGTACGATTAAGAAACATTCAGTTAAATTACTCATTACCGTCAAAATGGTTGGAAAATACTGGAATTCAAAATGCAAAAGCAGGAATTTCAGCAAATAATGTTTGGTTAATAAGCAGCCATTTAAATGGTGTTGATCCTGAATCTGTATATGCTACGGCAACAAATGCGGTTGGTTTTGAAAACTTATCTTCTCCGACATCAAGTACAGTATTTTTAAACTTATCATTAAGTTTTTAATAATTAAAATATATTTAATATGAAAAAAATTTTAAAAAGAATAGGATTTCTTTTAATTCCGGTATCAGTGTTAATTTCATGTTCAGATTTTGAAGATATGAATGTGGATCCTACTTCGGCTACTGTTGATCAGGTACAAGTAGAATATTTTATAGATAATTCTATCATCGGAGCTCAACAAGACCCTAATATTGCAGAAAGAGTATTTGTTCTATATTGGAAAGATGCTGGAAGAATGGATAGAATAGGGACATTGTCCGAAGGATATTATAGTGATGACTGGAGTAGTCAATACTACAGCTATGTTTCTGGATGGTTAAAAGATATCAACAGCGCTGTTTCGGTAGCTACTGAGCAAATAGAATCTGGAAATGCTAAACCTTACACTAATAATTTAAAACAAATTGGTAGGATATGGAGAGCTTATTTAATGAGTGAAATGGCCGATAATTTTGGGCCAATGCCTATTAATGGTTTTCAAGGGGTAAATCCGGATTATAACAATGTAAAAGATGTATATTATTATCTTTTAGCTGAGTTAAAGGAAGCTTCAAATTCATTAGAATTAGATGTTACAAACCCAAGTGGTTTTGGCAACTGGGATCCAGCTTATGGTTATGATTACACAAAATGGAAACAATATGCCAACTCATTAAGAATGCGTCTTGCAATGAGATTATCTGAGGTTGATGGCGCTAAGGCAAAAGCAGAGTTTGAGGATGCTGTAAACGGAGGTGTTTATATTACTACATTAAATGATAATTTCGCTGTTCAAGAAAAAGGAGGATGGGATCCATTAACTGGAGTAATGTCTAGAGAATGGAATAGCCAATTTTTATCTCCAACATCTAATAATTTAATGATTGGTTTAGGAGGAGTAACATCTCAATCAATGTTATCATCAGAGAAGCATTCTAAAATTAAACCGGCAAATTATATGGGGTTGAAATTTGAGAATCATTTTACAACTTTAACAAATGATCCTTCAGCTGGATTTTGGTTTGATGGCCTTCATAATTCGATAGATCCAAGAGCGTACGATGCATATCCAATTCCTGGAGATTTTGATAATCCAGAATTTAATAGATACCCATCTTGGGCTGCAAATGCAACTACCACTAAAAGAAATTTACTAGATGATGCTGGAGGAGTCCTTAAAGAATAGACGCTGCATTCACTTGGAATGCGCCAGCTACTGGAGATTGGGGTGAAAAAGGATCTAAAAACAGGGTTTACTGGTACGATGGAACGTTACCTCGTTTAGCAAATAAATATAGAAACAGTTCAATGAAGCGCATATTTTTTGCTTCTTGGGAAACTTATTTTTTAATTGCGGAGGCGGCTGTTAAGGGTTGGAATGTGCCAATGAGTGGGAAGTCTGCATATGAAGAAGGAATTAGACAAAGTTTTGATTATTCAAACGTTTCTGGTTATTTAGGTAACTATCTTACTTCTGAAAATTATAATAGAGTAGGAACTTCAGTTAGTTGGAACCATACGGCGGAACCTCCAGCAACTGTTGTCATGAATTATGTTGATGGCTATACAGGAACTCCTGGTACATACAATTTTAAATATCCATCCAATACTATTTATAATGGAGGAAGTGTTAAAAATGATTTGTTAACTAAAATTATTACACAAAAATTTATTGCACAAACACCTTGGTTACCATTAGAAACATGGAGTGACCATAGAAGACTCGGTTTACCGTTTTTTGAAAACCCAGCTATTGAAAATCTTTTGCCGGATTCGCCAAATTTAACATTGGGTAATTATATGACCAATAGTGTAAGTGTTTTTCCTCAACGTTTAAAATATCCTTCGGGAATTTCAAATAATGTTCCGATAGGATACAAACAAGCAGTTGAATTTTTAGAAGGTGCAGACAATGTTTTCACCCCATTGTGGTGGGCAAAACACTAAAATTAGTTTTACTGCATTTATAGCTATAAATATTTGGATTAATAGTTTTGTTTATTAAGGAATCAGTAAAATTATTGCTGATTCCTTTTTTTTGAAAAAAATCGAAATTGGCATAAATCATTGGAAGTGTATTTATAAATTAGCGGCAATAAAGTGATGATTTTCTTTGGAGTAATAATAAAAAATAAAAAAACAAACGATGGATGACCATATTGTAATTGGAGTTGATGTAGGCGGAAGCCATATAACGAGTGCAGCGATAGACTTAAACAGGCTTCAAATTATTCCTAACACCTCTTATACGGGCAAAATTAATAATAAAGCATCTAAAGAAGCTATTTTGATGAGTTGGAGTTTGATAATTAATCAAACAATAAGAAGTATATCTGTGAAAGAAAATCTTAAAATCGGTTTTGCAATGCCAGGCCCTTTTCATTATGAAAGTGGCTTAGCCTTGTTTGAAAATAACGACAAATATGAAAATTTGTATAATGTTTCTATCCCAAATGAACTGCCAAAATACTTAGATTTTTCAGAAATTGAATTTAGATTTCTAAATGATGCCACCTCATTTGGCGTTGGGGTATCTTGTATGGGTAATGCTAAAAACATCAGCAAGGTAATAGCGATTACTTTAGGCACCGGATTTGGTTCTTGTTTTATTACTGATGGAGTGCCTCAGGTTAATTCAAATGATGTCCCTGAGGGTGGGTGTTTGTGGGATAAGCCCTATAAAACTGGAATTGCGGATGACTATTTTTCAACACGTTGGTTTGTAAAACGATATTTTGAAGTTTCGGGGAAACAAGTAAATGGGGTTAAAGATGTGGTGGATGCAAACGACGAATTTTCGCAAGCTGTTTTTTCTGAATTTAGCTTGAATTTAGCTGAATTTATGGGTCCCTTTATCGAAAAATACCAACCTGATCTTGTGGTTCTCGGCGGGAACGTTTCAAATGCAGCCGAGTTTTTTATCCCAACACTGAAATTTGAATTACAAAAAAAAGGTTTAACAACAAACTTTACAGTATCAACCTTAATGGAAGAAGCTGCTCTTATTGGTAGCGCAAGACTTTTTGACCCTTACTTTTGGGATCAAATAAAAAATGATTTACCAAATATTTAATTTAATAAAACATGAATATAAAGAAAAATAACATTCGCAAAATATTACCCGTATTCCTCACTTTTATAGTGATGGGATTTGTGGATATTGTTGGGGTATCGACGGGATATATACAAGAAGACTTTAAGCTGTCTGATTCTGTGGCTCAATTCATACCTTCAATGGTATTTATATGGTTTTTTGTTTTTTCGATACCTGTAGGCGTTTTACAAGACAAAATAGGAAAAAAGAAGATGATGAACATTGGAATTTTTATTACTTTTTTAGCATTGTTGATCCCTTTTATATACTATTCTTTCGTTTCGGTTTTGGTTTCATTTGCTTTTATGGGAATTGGCAACACAATTGTTCAGGTTTCGGCCAATCCCTTATTGCAAGAAGTTGCTTCTAAAGAAAAATTATCAAGTTTCTTAAGCCTTTCTCAATTTATAAAAGCTATTACGTCATTATTAGGTCCAATCATTGCTACATTTTTGGCAGTGAGTTATGGAGATTGGAAACTAGTGTTTGTTGTTTATGCTGTTTTGTCTTTAGTTTCCGTTTTATGGCTTTCTTCAACTTCCATAGAGGAAACGATGAAATCGGAGTCACCGGCAACTTTTAAATCTTGTATGGGCTTATTAAAGAATAAATTTGTGCTGGCAATTGTAATCGCAATTTTTTTAATTGTGGGCGCTGATGTAGGAATGAATTCGAACATTCAGGGTTTCTTGATGAAATTACACGGTCTCTCCCTTGAACAGGCTTCCTATGGAATTAGTGTTTATTTTACAGCTTTAATGATAAGTAGATTTTTAGGGGCTGTTTTATTACAGTTTTTAAAACCAATTCACTTTCTTACGGCCACAGCATTGTTAGCAATTGCAGGGATGGGATTGTTATTGTTTTCAACTTCTTTGCTAATGGCTCAGGCAGCAATTTTTATTGTTGGTTTAGGTGCAGGAAATTTATTCCCTCTAATATTTTCAATTGCAATAAATAGAATGCCGGATAGATCTAATGAAATTTCCGGTTTGTTAATTATGGCAATTGTGGGCGGTGCCATTATTCCGCCTATAATGGGAGCTTTAAGTTCATATATGGGAATAACAGGCGCATTATATATGTTAATTTTATGCTTTGTCTATGTTTTGTCCTTGGGGTTGAAAATTAAGCCCTTAAATAATTTATAGGATAAATTTTTTTAAGCAAAAACAGGAAATTCGTTAGTGTAATGTTTTCCTATGCGTAAGTTGGTTGTTGAAAATGAAACGAATGCTAACGGACAAATTCATCATATTTTACTAGATGGCAAAAAGCATCATGGCTATTTTATAAATCATGGCGATTTGGTAAGCGGAAAACAATTTAAAATTATTTTAAAATAAAATAAATCAATTAAAATGAAACTAAATACCCTATTTATAACACTTTTATTTGCTGCTTTTTTTTCAGTGAATGCACAAGAAAGCTTAAACTACACTATTTTTAAAAACGAACCAATAAATTTTACGGGTGTAGCCGGTAAAGATGCTGAAGTAAACCGTTTGGTTGATGGCAGAATTATTTATAAAAAAGTGACTGTTCCAGATTTTCCTAATGGAACAGATGTAAATATTAAATTAACATTACGCTCTAATGGAGATCGTTGGGACAAATCAGGTTCTTGTTTTGTCGTAAAGGATTTAAATGAATTGTCTATTATCAACATCTCAAAAGACCGTAAAGAATTTCCGACAGGCTCAACAGTAGATGAAAAATTTAAAGGTGTAAAAGCAACTGAAACTTACAAGCCGGTTATAGAATTGTTGCGTTTTATGACGCCTTTTGGTGTTGGTTATTACAGCGATAATAAAGTAAAATACAGAAGGCCGGTTTATATTCCATCTTGGGAAAAACAAGTGGTTTGGGAACAGGATATCTCTCAGTTAAAAAGTTTGGTTACCAATACATTTTATGTTGGGGTTTGGATTGATAGTTGGACAGCCGAAGGTTATGAAGTTGATTTGGAATTAAACTATTCTAACCGATCAAGAAAAACACAGAAAGTGCAGTCTTTGGTAAATACCATACCGTATGTAAACGGGCAAGGCATCCCAGATTTTTTTGCAAGAACACCTTTAGACCAGACATTTGTGTTGCCTAAAAACGCCAAAAACGCTAAATTATATTATATTGCCACTGGCCATGGTGGACATAGTGGCGGCGATGAGTTTATAAAAATTAAAAACAGTGTTTTTGTGGATAACGAGTTGGTTTTGGATACCATTCCGTGGCGGGATGATTGCGCCTCGTTTAGACGGTTTAATCCGACATCTGGCGTTTGGATTAAAAAGGATTCAGCTTCATATATAGATTCCAAAACCAATTCCTATCAGGTGAAAGAAATTGAAGAACGCATTGCATCGTCAGATTTATCAAGGTCTAATTGGTGTCCGGGATCTTCAGTAAAACCTTTTGAAATTGATTTAAGTTACTTAAAGGCCGGGAAACATACCATTAAAATCTCTATTCCTGCAACAGCTGCAGATGGCGATAAATTAAACCATTGGTTGGTTTCTGCTTATATAACTTATGAAGAATAATTGTGAATAGAACCTTTCTAAAAATTAGAATGATTCCTTAAACAAGCGGGAGTTAAAGGTTCTAAATCAATTATAAGTATCGGTATTGTTGGTTAAATCTTCTAAACTAAATCTTTTAAACCTTAATAAGGAATGATTCACTTCATATAAAAGCCCTATTTTTCCATTAGGTAAAATGGTTATACAAGAATAGTTTGAGTCTCCTGCTTGGTATAATTTTGAATATGCCCAGGTTTGGCCTTCATCATAACTGATTCTTAAAGTGCCATCTATTCTTGCGGAACTATTTCCCGGGTTACTAAATAATAGTCTGTTTTTTGCAAAACCATCCAAAGTTGAAGTATATCCCATAATATTCCCTTGACAAATTGGGTCTATTAAAGTAGGATCAAAAGAATAGGGTTCCCAGGTTGTCCCTAAATCAGATGTATAGGTAATTAACCTTGTGCCATTTCCATAATGATTTCTTGCATTTACCATTATTCTGCCGTCATTTAGCGCAACTATTGTGTTTTCGTCAAATTTATCAAAGCTATTTGTTTGAGATCGATTCCAAGTTGCGCCATGGTCTGTGCTATACAACAATCCACCATATATAGTGCCGCTTCTTACAACGCTTATCGGAATTACCAATGTCCCATTTCTTTGCTGAATTCCGGAACCTCCAGACGCCCAATATGAATTATCACCGGCTTTATAAAGGGCAGCTGTTAAATCAACAGGCGCTGACCAAGTTAAGCCGTCATCATCACTAAAAATATATCGAGACCTTAAACAGTTATCACTATTTGGATTACCGTCGGAAGAAAAAATATTTTTATATTGTGAATACGCGTAAAAAATGAAGATTCTGCCAGTGGTTTTATCAACAACAGTGCAGGCATCTCCCCCGTACTGGGTGTTAGAAACAATGATGCTTTCACCCCAGGAAGTGCCGTAGTCTGTACTTCTTTTAATATAGAAATCTATTCTGTTGGGCACATCGGCATTGCTGTTTAATCTGCCGTCTCCAATGGCTAATAATGTTCCTTTACTTGTTGTAACCAAAGAAGGGATTCTAAAAGTGTGAGGTATGCCATCAGTGGCGAAAGTTGTGCCGCTTCCCGTAAATAAATCATGGGTAACTTCAGGGATTAATGAGGCTAGTGGCTCGGCAGTGGCCAATATTTTAATGGAATAATCTTCAATTTCTCCATCTGTAAAAGTTGCACAAGGCGTTATTGCCGGTATTGTGCTATTTGATGAACGCAGGGCAATTCTCATCTTTGTGGTACCAATTAGTGAAATAGTGCCTGTAGATTTGTTCGAAAACTGAAGATCCCCCGTTGCGTCTTGGCCTTCCCATGTTAAAATCTCCTCTCCAGGATCGGTAAAAAAACCATTTTGATTTTTGTCAATCCAAATATGGACCCGCTTATAGGAACCTTTGGCCGGATCTCCAATGCCAAAATTAAATTTATAGCTACCGCCAGAAACCAAGTTCACGTTATTATTGTTATTTTCGTAGCCAACATTGCCGGATGTTTTATTTAAAACAGCGCCGCCATTAATTTTAAAATAATTTATATAACTTGTTGTTGACGCACTTAAAGAAGGCTTGCAATATTCACCCGTTGAAATAGGAGGTTCAATTGTGATTTCCTTCTCGGCTTCAGAAGACTTTGAGCAAGATATTATTATAAGAATAATTAGAAGCCGAACTTCAATACGTCCAATAAAATGATAGCGGA
>DAIQBF010000068.1:0-13040 GCA_036781305.1 Lutibacter sp. | reverse complement strand
TTAAAAGTTAAAAGTTAAAAGTTAAAAGTTAAAAGTTAAAAGTTAAAAGTTAAAAAAACGGGTTACTAAAGATAAGAAATGTTTTTTTGTTGACCAAATCAAACTCTCTTTCCTTTTAAAAAGCTTGCCTGCTTGTTGGACATGCGAGTCTGCCGCGGTAGGAGTTGGGGATAGGAGAAAGGTAAAAGTTTGAAAAACATAAATTTTTAATCCTAAAAAAACCTTAACAGTTAAACTAATAAACAGTTACACAATTAAACAAATAAAAAAACAGGTAGAAATAAAAATTCTCTACCTGTTTTTTTATCTGTTTTTTGAAACTTTACAATGTTTCCTTCAGCCATTTGTAAAATTCCCGTTGCCAAACAAGGCTGTTCTGATTGTCTAATACCCAGTGATTTTCTTCTGGGAAATATAGCAATTTGCTTTTAATGCCTTGTAATTGTGCTGCTTGAAAAGCTTCCAGTCCCTGCCCTATTGGCACCCTGAAATCTTTTCCTCCTTGAATAATCATAATTGGCGTATTCCAATTTCCAACTTTTTCAATAGGGTTAAATTCAGTATAAGCTTTTTGCGCATCAACATTGTTTTTATCCCAATAAGCGCCACCCAAATCCCAATTCACAAAAAACAATTCTTCTGTGGTTCCGTACATACTTTTCCAATCAAAAATACCGTCGTGAGAAATAAAAGTTTTGAATCTTCCTTCATGGATTCCAGCCAAATAAAAGATGGAATAACCGCCATAACTTGCGCCAATAGCGCCCAAACGAGTTTCATCAACAAAAGGCTCTTTGGCCAATTCATCAATGGCAGACAAGTAATCCTGCATATTTTGTCCGCCGTAATCTTTGCTGATTTGTTCATTCCATTCCACGCCATAACCAGGCATTCCCCTTCTGTTTGGCGCAACAACGATATAGCCATTTGCGGCCATCAACTGAAAGTTCCAACGGAAGGAATAAATCTGGCTTAAAGCACCTTGTGGCCCTCCTTGGCAATATAAAAGTGTGGGATATTTTTTAGAAGGATCAAAATTTGGCGGATAAATTACCCAGGTCAACATCTCTTTTCCGTCTGTCGTTTTAACCATCCTTTTTTCAACCTTGCTTAATTTAATTTTATTATAAACAGCATCATTTGCATGGGTTAATTGCGTCATTTTCCCGTCGCTTAAATTAACTTTGTACAACTCTGTGGCATGGTTCATGTCTCTTCTATTAACCACAATGCTCTGTTTTGATTGCCCAACAATACCGCTTACATCAAATTGTCCGTTGGTAATTTGTTTCAGCGGGCTGGTTTTTTTTGCAGAAGAAGGAATTCCAATTTCAAACAATTGTACCGTTCCCATAACCGGAGCAATAAAATAAATTTTATCGCCTTTGTCTTGCCACACAAAACTGTCAACCGTACCGTCCCAGTTTGCCGTTAAATTGATATGTGCTCCGTCAATAATAACAATAATGTCTTTTTTATCCGATTCATAACCATCTCTTTTCATTTGAAGCCAGGCCAATTGTCCTTTTGAGGAAAATGCGGGGTTTGTGTCGTAACCTTTGTTTTCAAAAGTAAGATTTGTGGTTGTTTTTGATTCCAGATTGTATTGGTAAATATCGGTATTGGTGCTGGTGGCATAGGCAGCACCGCTTAATTTTTTGGTCACATATAAAATGTTTTTACTGTCGGGACTCCACAAATAATCTTCGGATCCACCAAATGGTTTTTGCGGAGAATCATAAGGTTCACCAGACATAATATCGATTGGTTCAGAATCAGCTTCCGCAGCAGATTTATACATAATATGGCTGTAAGCGCCATCTTCCCAAGTATCCCAGTGGCGATAATTGAGTTCATCATAAATTTTTACGTTTGAACTGGTTATATCCTTATAAAAATCTTGCCCGCTGATATTTTTTAGTTTTACTTCATCAGTAGAAATTTTGTATTTGCCATCGGGCGAAACACTTTTATCAGCGATAAGCATACTATAATCCGTGATTACTTTTGCATCTCCTCCTGTAATTGGAACTAGATACGTTGTTTTTGAGTTGTTGTTTGTTTCTAATGTGTAATTAGAAATACTGTAAATAAGATTGTTGCCGTCTTTGGTTAACCCTGTTCCGGAAACTTTATTGAGTTGGAGCAGTATTTCGGGAGTCATCACCTCTTGAGCGGACATTGCGATTAATGCAAATGAGAATAAAAAATTGAATACTATTTTATGCATAATTTCTATTATTTGGGTTTGTAGTAACTTAATTCACAAATTTATTGTTTTTAATTGTCATTTCTGTGGGTGGGTTTGTAATTCTTAGACTTTTTTTGATAAGTTATAACAATTATAAATAGGAATCCGATTTGCGTTAGCGATTACTTCACCCTTTATTAATTTTGAATTGGAGTTCAGTGAACCTTGTTTGCAGCGGCATCCTTTTTTGAAATGCAATGGAAAAAAAGATAAAGCGGATAGCGCGGCCTGAAAGGAAACGCCCAATTTTTAATGAAAAGTTAAGAATGAAAAATTAATAATTAAAAGAAACCGTTCAACATAAACCATAAAGGTCGAATGAATTGACAATTAAAAATCCATTTATCTAACAATCTAAAATACCAAAATACCAATTTTATTCTTCCTTAATCAAATACATATAAACGGGATAATGGTCGCTGTAGCCGCCGGTGAATCCGCCATTTCCAAAACTTCTGAAAGGATAACCTTTGTATTTTCCGGTTTGGGTGGTTAAGTATTGGGGTTTAAAAATGCCCACTTTGTACATTTTGTAGGTGGAATAATCTTTTGTGGTGGTTAAAAATGGAGAGGTAAACAAAATTTGGTCGAATAGGTTGATGTTGTCCCGGTAAGCCAAGGTGTTTTGCCCGCGCCTGAACATTTCTTCCATCGGGTTATAGATGTCGCCGTCTTCAACATCCGATTTCTTGGCTTTTGTTTTTAGAATGTTTTTTAGGCTGCTGTTAATGGGATCATCATTTAAATCGCCCATAATAATGATTTTGGGATTGGGGTCGGTTTCTTTTATTTTAGCAATTATCTGGGTATTTAAATAGGCGGCTTTTTCTCTGTTGGGGCGGCTTTTTGCTTCGCCTCCCCTTCTTGAAGGCCAATGATTTACAATAATATGAATAAGCTCATCGCCTAAATAACCGGAAACCAACAATTGATCTCTTGTATAAACCCGATAACCATTATTATCCCACAAACGCAACTCAAAAGCTTCATGATAAATGGGTCTAAAAAAGTTGGATTGGTATAAAAAGCCCACATCAATGCCTCTAATATCGGGAGAATCGTAGTGAATAATGCTGTACTTCTTATCTTTTAAAAACGAAGTGTTTACCAAATCTTCCATCACACCATAATTTTCAATTTCGGCAAGGCCAATAATTACCGGACTATTTTTGGCTTCTTCCAGGCCAATTTCCGAAATCACTTTTGCCATATTGTTCAACTTAAGTTGATAAATTGCCGCCCTGTTTTCTTTAATTTCCATAATTGGGCTTGCTTCATCTAATTTTAAGGTGTCGTCAACAATATCAAAAAGGTTTTCTAAATTATAAAAAGCGATGGTTTTGATGTCGTATGTTTTTTGGCTGAAAACCGGCTGAACCAGAAGCAAAACAAATAATACGAAAAGTGAAAGACGTTGCATAGCATTTTTTTAAGCGACTAAGATAAACACAAATTGTTAATGAAATTAGGAATAGTACGCTATATTTCAGTAAGATAGCGAAAATATTTTTTAACATTTTATTGTTGGTATGCTAAAAAAGACTAATTTCATAAAAAAATATCTATGAAAATAATAATTGCTGTCGCCATTGTATGTCTTTTTTATGCTATTAATTCAAGCGCGCAAACCCTTTCTTCCATCAACGGAAAAGTTGTTGAAGCCACTTCAGAAGAACCACTAAAAGGAGTTTTCTTAGAAATCGCAGGACTTAATCTTTCTTCGGAAACAAATTTAAGCGGAGAATTTACCATCGAAAATATTCCTGTTGGGATGCACACACTTCAACTGCTATTTGAAGGTTATGAAACGCAAAATTTTCCCATCAATATTGTTGATAATAAATCCTATGATTTAGGAACTATTTTTTTGCAAAAAGCCATTGTTGAAAAGTATGAAACCAGCTTTATTGTTTTAACCGATGAAGATTTATTGGACGAGGAAGGAAAAACTTCCAATTATATTGCCGGATTGTTTCAATCTTCCAAAGATGCTTATTTACAGGCTGCCGCTTTTAATTTCAGCCAGGCTTGGTTTAAGGTTCGCGGCTATGATTCCAGCTACGGAACCATTGCCATCAATGGCATTGAAATGAATAAATTGTACGATGGCCGTCCGCAATGGAGCGATTGGGGAGGCTTGAACGATGCTTTTAGAAATCAGGAATTTTCTAACGGCATCGCGGCTTCCGACCATACTTTTGGCGGCATATTGGGTGCCACAAATTTCAGCACAAGAGCTTCCGATTATCAGGCGGTAAAGAAAGTTTCGGTTTCTTCAACCAATAAAAGTTATACGGGTCGTGCGATGGCCACCTACGCTTCCGGGTGGAACAAAAACGACTGGGCTTTTGTGGTTTCTGCATCACGCAGAATAGCACAGGAAGGTTATATTGAAGGAACTTCATACAATGCCTGGTCAGGTTTTTTGGCGGTGGAAAAAAGGTTCACCAAAAATCATAGTTTAAATTTTACGGCTTTTGCAACGCCCAACAAACGCGGAAAATCGTCGCCAAACACGCAAGAAGTTTACGATTTAAAAGGCTATCAGTACAATTCTTATTGGGGAAATCAGGAAGGCGACAAGCGGAACTCGAGAATCAAAGAAATTTTTGAACCGGTTTTAATGCTGAGCCATTTTTATGAACGTGAAAATACTACAATAAAGTCAACTTTGGCTTACCAATTTGGATTTATGGGCAACAGCAGACTGGGTTATTTTAATGCGCCAAATCCCGACCCAACTTATTGGAAATATTTGCCCAGTAACTTTTTGAGGTTTCCCGACAGTCCCGATTATGCGAACGCATATTTAACGGAACAGGAATTTTTGAAAAACGGACAAGTAAACTGGAATGGATTGTATCAGGCAAATGTCGATAACGGAAATTCCCTGTATTATTTGTATGAAGACCGGGTTGATGATACCCAATTTTCGGCCAATTCGCTCATCAACACAAAATTTAATGACAACCTAAATTTCAACGGAGGCATTTACTTCAAAAATTTAAAATCTAAAAATTATGCGAATATGTTGGATTTGTTGGGTGGAAATGGGTTTGTGGATTTGGACCAATATGCCCTTGGTGATGCGCGACAAAACGATTTAAACAATCCGAACCGAAGCGTTGTTGAAGGGGATACATTTCAATATAATTATACCGTGAATGCTTTTATGGCGAGTGCTTTTGGGCAAGTTCAGGGAACACAAAACAACTTCGATTATTTTGTTGGTATGAACGCAAAAAGCACCAATTATCAACGCGAAGGCTTGTATAAAAATGGTACTTATTTTGAAAATTCCTTCGGAAAAGGGGAACAACAAAACTTTATGGATTTCGGCATAAAAGCTGGTGCTACCTATAAAATTACGGGACGACATTTGGTAACTTTAAACGGTGCTTACACCACAAATGCCCCAACCATTAAAACGGCTTTTTCCAATTCGCGTGTAAACAACAGCATCACGCCCGATTTAACAAGCGAAAAAATTGTTACTGGCGATGTAAGTTATGTTTTTCGAGCACCAAAAATTCAGTCGAGACTAACAGCCTATTATACAAAATTTAGTGACGCCATTGAAACTTCTTTCTTTTTTGCGGAAGGCTTGTTGGGTGACCAAGCCGATTTTGTGAATGAAATTATTACGGGGGTAGATAAAAGAAATATAGGCGCAGAATTAAGTTTTGAATACCAGGTTTTGCCCACCGTAAAACTGCTGGCTGCCGGTTCTGTCGGTCAATTTACGTACAGCAACAATCCGCAATTGTATTTGATTTCTGAAAGTTTTACCGATTTAAACAGCAATTTTGGAACGGCTTATTTAAAAAATTACCACCTTTCCGGAACGCCGCAACGTGCCTATTCCCTCACTTTTGAATACCGCGATCCGGCTTATTGGTTTTTTCAGATAAACGCCAATTATTTATCAAATAATTACCTTGATACCTCCCCTTTGTTAAGAACCAATAATTTTTATCTGGATTCTGACGGCGTTCCTTTTTTGGATGATGAAACCGGTGTGCAAGTGACCCAAGAACAGGTGAATAATTTATTGAAACAAGAGAAATTTGATGCTGCTTTTTTGGTGAATGCGGTTGGCGGAAAATCGTGGAAAATCGATGGCTATTATCTCGGGTTTTTTATGGGTATCAATAATATTTTGGGGGAATTGTTTAAAACGGGTGGTTTTGAACAATCTAGAAAGTCCAATTATCCCGAATTACAAGAGGACAAGCAATTAGAGAAACCCATTTTTGGACCAAAATACTGGTACGGAGGCAAAACTTCCTATTATCTAAATTTATATGTAAGATTTTAAAAATAACGCTATGAACATTAATAAAAAATTAAGGATTTCACTTATTTCAATCGTTGTGATAATCACATTTTCAACTTGCGTAAAAGACGGAGATTTTGAAACGCCAAATGTCGATTGCACCGAACCACAACTTACGGCAACAACCACCATTCAACAGGTAAAAGAAATGTACACTTTTGGCGGTGCAAAAATAATTGAAACTGATATTGTTCTTGAAGGCTATGTTGTTTCCAGCGATAAATCGGGAAATATTTACAAATCTATTTCCATTCAGGACAAACCTGAGAATCCGACTGCGGCCATTAAAATTTCCATCAATCAAACCAATATTTACACCAAGTACAATGTTGGACGAAAAATTTATGTGAAATTAAAAGGTTTGGCGGTTGGCTACAGCTTCGGAAGCGTGCAAATAGGCATGGCAACCGGTGATGGTTTGGAAGGGATTTTGGGATCGGAACTCGACAAATATATTTTGCGTTCCTGTGAAGTTGTGGAAATAATTCCCAAAAAAGTGGTGATTTCAGATTTGAATAAACAAATGTTAGAAATGCTCATAGAAATTGAAAATGTGCAGTTTAAAGCTAGCGATTTGGGGAAAGCCTACGGAAATCCCAATAACACCACCACGGTAAATCGCGTTTTGGAAAGTGCTGACAATTCCTGTAATTTTTTGGGTGAAGTTGTGCTGAGAAATAGCGGGTTTGCCAATTTTAAAAACAATCTATTGCCCGAAGGAAAAGGAAGCGTTGTGGCAATTTTCAGCAATAATTATGACGATTTTCAGTTGTATTTGCGGGACACCGATGATGTGGAATTAACAGCGGAACGCTGCGACAAATCGGATTCTTTTCAGCCGAATATTGCTTTAAAAACAGTAAAGGAAATGTATAAAGGAGCGATGGTTGAATTCGGTATCAGCAACAATTATGTAGTGGAAGGCTATGTGATTTCAAGCGACGAACAAGGAAGTTTTGAGAAAAAATTGGTGATTCAGGATGCTGTCGAAAATGCATCGACCGGTATCCAAATTTTAATTGGTAAAATGGGCAATTTTGAACAATACAAACCTGGCGACAGGGTTTTTGTGAAGCTGAACAAACTGTATATGGCTAAAAAAGATGGTATTTTAACCATCGGGTTTCCAAAAGGAACTGCTATTGCAGAAATTGAAGAACCCCAAATTAGCGATTTTATTTATAACACCGGCGAAAATTTCACCGTAATTCCCACAGAAATTTTAATTTCCGAGGTGTTAAATCCCAAATTTGAAAATACTTTGGTAAAAGTTAAAAACGTGCAATTGACCCAAAATGAGTTGGGTTCGGCATTCACCTATTTTAGCGGTACCAACAACGGATTTCGAACCTTGGAAACCTGCAATGTATCCACAAAACTATTGGTTTTCACCAACGGAAAAGCCACTTTCTCCAACGAATTATTTCCACAGGGAAAAGGAAACATCACAGGTGTTTTAAGCAATGTTCTCGAACTGAGAACTGTTTCCGATGTGCAGTTTTCGGAAGCGCATGAAACTTGTCTGGTTTTTATCCCAAAAATTATGATTACCGAGGTCGCAGATCCCAAAAACAATGTTTCCGCGCGATTTGTGGAACTTTACAATGCCGGAAATGGGGAAGTGAATTTAACAGGCTGGAAACTGAATAAATATTTAAACGGGGCCACAACCGTTTCCGGAACACCGTTGGCTTTGACAGGTATTATTATTCCTGCTGGCGGATTTGCCATTATTGCAGGCACTGATTATAAAATATTGTTTGATGACACCCCAGATATTGAGACTACCTATATTTCTGGAAACGGCGATGATGTTTATGAATTGATAAACAATACTGGTGGAAGGATTGATGTTTTTGGCGTTATAGGCCAAGACGGGAACGGAACAAATTGGGAATATTTAGACGGCAGAGCGATAAGGAAAGTTACAGTTTCCGCACCAAATCCAATATTTACCATCAGCGAATGGACGATTTATTCGGCGGCCTCTAACAGCTTAATAACAAATCCGAGTTCACCGCAAAATGCACCCGACAGTTTTAATCCGAGAGAGAGGTAAATAGTTAATTTTTAATGTTACAATAGAAAAAATCATAAACTGATTTTTTAATATTTTAGAAATATCCTTTGGTTGTCAACTTAAAATGCATAACTTTATAAAGCTTATAAAAAAATAAATATGAAAAGAACAATATCTGACCTGAAAGAGATCATAAGATTGGGTGGTGGAATGAATTTAGATGCAAACTTATTCACCGTTTCAGAACTTAAAGACTTTGTAAAACTCGCCGAAGTATCAGGGGCAACCATTAATATAAAAAATACGGAATATTTGGCTGTCTATGACTTAAAAACGATTGCCCGACTTGGTGGTGGCAAAGTAATTTTTGAATTTTGAGACAATAACAAACATAGAAAATTAAGAAAAATTGCGATTTTAAATCGCAATTTTCTGTATCACTAAACCATTAAAGTAGCTATTTTTCTAAAACTGCTATTTCGAATTCTTTTATTTAACAAGTTTTCTCAGCGCAACCCATTGTTTTAACATTTCTCTCGAATCTTGCGCGGGATAACCCAACACCGTTTTGCCTGTGGCAACATCACTTATGACACCCGAACCTCCAGCAACCACAGCGCCAGAATGAATAGTTACATGGTCTTTAATGGAAGCGCTTCCGCCAATAACTACGCCATCGCCAAGGGTAACAGAACCTGCCAAACCGCTGTGGCCAGCCATTATACAAAATCGTCCCATCACACTATTGTGCCCAATTTGCACAAGATTGTCAATTTTACAGCCATCACCAATTTGTGTTGCGCTAAACTTGCCGCGATCTACACATGAATTGGCGCCAATTTCCACATAATTTCCAATAACCACATTACCTATGTGCGGAATTTTCACCAATCCCCTTCTATCTTCGCTGGCGCAATAGCCAAATCCATCCGCACCTATGCTCACGTTGATATGAAGAATGCAAAAACTGCCAATTTCACTTCGTTCCCTAATTACGGTTCCCGACCAAATAACAGTTCCGTTTCCAATGCTGGTTTCATCAAAAATGGTCACATTTGGGTATAAAACAACGCCATTACCTAACACCACGTTTTTTCCTACAAAACAGTTTGCGCCAATCTTGCAGTTTTTTCCAATGCTTGCTGAAGGATGAACTACCGCCGTAACATGAACTTCATCTTCAAATACCGGAGAATCCGGACTGAACAGTTCGAGCAATTTTGCCATCGCCAAATCTGTGTTTTTTACTTTGATCAAGGCACGATTTTCATCGGCTTCAAGGTCTAAATTTTCATTTACAATGGCGGAACATGCTTTGGAAGTTTCCCATAAATTCACATATTTTTGACTTCCGATAATTGAAATATGCCTGTTTTCGGCCTTTTCCAACTGTTCCGGCCCGCTTATTTGTTGGTTGGTATCTCCAACCAAAGTACCCTTTAATAGCTTGTTGATTTCCTTTATTGAATATGTTTTCATGGATTTTCTTCTGTAAAAAGTTTATTATTGCTTTTATAGGTTTTGCCCTTTAAAAACCGATTGGCAAAATACAACAAACTTTTGAATGGACGAGAAGTAGAATTAAATTTTGGTTTTACGACAGTTTTTTTCAAATGAAGCAATCAATCAAATTAAAAAAAAGCGCACTACCCAAAATCAATATTGAACTTGGTAATTTGTATCTTTGCTTGAGTAAATAAAAAATGATAAAATTGGCAGAAACTATTTTTTGCTTCAATTTTTTAACATAAATATAGTTGTCAGCGATTTAAATTATGATTGAGAATAATATAGATACCAGTGAAAAAGTTGTTTTAATTGGACTGATTACACAACATCAAAATGAAGAGAAATCCAATGAATATTTAGATGAATTGGAATTTTTAACGCTTACCGCCGGCGGAAAAGCGGTAAAAAGATTTGTCCAAAAACTGGAAACTCCCAATCCAAAAACATTTATCGGAACCGGTAAATTAGAGGATGTGCGCCAATATATTGAAGCCAATAATATTGGAACAGTTATTTTTGATGATGAATTAAAGTCGTCACAACTGCGGAATATTGAAAAAGTGCTAAACATTAAAGTGCTGGACAGAACCAATTTAATTCTCGATATTTTTGCGGCAAGGGCACAAACAAGCTACGCAAGAACGCAAGTTGAATTGGCGCAATGTCAATATTTATTGCCGCGCTTGACCCGACTTTGGACCCACTTGGAGCGTCAAAAAGGGGGAATCGGATTGCGTGGTCCTGGTGAAACGGAGATTGAAACCGACCGTCGGATTATTAGGGACAAAATTTCCTTGCTGAAAAAAAAGCTGGAGATTGTGGACAAACAAATGGCCGTTCAACGTAAAAATCGCGGAAAATTGGTGCGTGTCGCCTTGGTGGGTTACACCAATGTTGGAAAATCTACGCTGATGAATTTGGTGAGCAAAAGTGAGGTGTTTGCCGAAAATAAATTATTTGCAACCTTAGACACCACGGTAAGAAAAGTGGTGATTAAAAACCTGCCATTTTTACTGACAGACACCGTTGGGTTTATCAGAAAATTGCCTACACAGTTAATAGAATCGTTTAAATCTACCTTGGATGAGGTTCGCGAAGCCGATTTATTGCTTCACGTGGTAGATATTTCCCATCCGAATTTTGAAGATCATATGGCTTCCGTAAACAAAACTTTGGCTGAAATTGGAAGTGCAGACAAGCCGACAATTATCGTTTTTAATAAAATTGATGCATTTACGCACCAAACTATTGAGAAGAGCGATTTGGTGACAGAAAAAACAGAAATTCACTATTCTTTAGAGGAATGGAAAAAAACTTGGATGAACAGGCTCAACAACAATTGTGTGTTTATTTCTGCCTTGAACAAAGAAAATATGGAAGCGTTTAAAGAAAAAGTTTTTGAAGAAGTGAAAAAGATTCACGTCACCCGTTTTCCTTATAACGATTTGTTGTACGAAGAATTTGAGGAGGAGATTTAGGTTAAAATGACATTGAACACGATGACTCGTCTTTGCGAGGAGTGATAGCGACGAAGCAATCTGTCGATTTAAGGTACAGATTGCTTCAGTTTTTCAAAATTTCGCAATTGCAGATTTCAAAATATTTTACGCAGGTTTGTTTTATTCAGAATAAATTTAGTTGCCCTTTTTATAGAGTGGCACTGTAGAGCAGGCTTCACCAAACATAATGGATTTTACCACTGGCTGTAATTTTTCAATCAATTGAACATAAGTGGTTTCCGGAATCGGTTTGTTGGAGCAACCTTTAATAATTACCCGTTTTCCCATAAAATCTTCAACATTAAAATGCGCAATAATATCCTGAAAAATAGAAGTTTCCAAAGCGGCCAAATTCCCAACTATAATTTTTTTGGCAAAAGGCAAAACGTAGGTGGTGATTAACATAAATGCCCAGGAAGGAATAATGGCGTCTGTAGAACAAGTTAATGCAACATATTGATCTTTATACTGGCTCCAATCGTGGTTTTTTAGGTGTTCTCGAAAATCGGTTTCTTTCAAAATCTGCTCTTGAAACAGCCAGTTTTTGATGTCAATAATAATTCTTTCGCCTTTCGGATAAAAATCTTCCATGTCAATTGTTTTCAACTTGCTGTTCGCAACCCTATTTACAATTTCATTGGCCATTATAAAAATCCGAGTTCTAATTTTGCTTCTTCGCTCATCATATCTTGCGTCCACATCGGGTCGAAAGTAATTTCAACTTCGGCATTTTTAACATCCTCAATGGTTTTTACTTTTTCCTCAACTTCCACCGGCAAGGTTTCTGCAACCGGACAATTGGGCGAAGTGAGGGTCATCAAAATTTTAACGTCGTTGTTTTCACTTACAAAAACATCGTAAATTAAACCCAATTCAAATATATCTACAGGGATTTCTGGATCGTAAATTGTTTTTAGTTTCGCAACTATTTTATCGCCAAGCTCTTGTGCGTTTATGCTGTTCATTTTTAAAAATCTTTCTTTATATTCATTCTAAATAAGCACAAATATACAATTATTTACCTATTCGCATAACTATTAACGGCTAATTTCTCATCTCGTCAATAGAATTTTTTGGGCCTGCCTACCTTTTTTAGAGGGCCTTCCCGCCTTTTTGGTGGGCGTTTGCCCCCGCTGAAAAGGCGGGGGGTCGGGCTTTTCGTTCCAAACTTTTTTCGCTGAAAAAGCTCAAAAAGGTTTTCCTCTTCAAACAAGGTTCACTGAACTCCAAAACAAAATAAAAATAAGTGAAGTAATCCCTAACGCGCATTCAATTAAAAATGAATAACTCATAATTGATAAGCGCTAAAATTAATAATTTTTTTAGCGTTCCTTGCGGATTTTATTTGAGGAATTTGCGGTTAAAAGTATATTTCGTTTGAATTTTTGCCCATCAGATTTTTTATGCGATAAATTTCAAATACCA
>DAIQBF010000067.1:7740-13307 GCA_036781305.1 Lutibacter sp. | reverse complement strand
GCATGATAAAGCCTTCCTGAATCAAAAATGGCTCGTAAACTTCTTCAATGGTTTCTGTATTTTCACCAACGGCAGTTGCGATGGTGCTAATGCCAACAGGACCTCCTTTGAACTTATCAATGATGGTGGTTAAAATTTTATTGTCCATTTCATCCAAGCCATGCGCATCAACATTTAATGCGTTTAGGGCATATCTGGCAATTTCGATGCTTATTTTCCCGTTTCCTTTTATTTGGGCGAAATCTCGGACTCTTCTTAACAAAGCATTCGCAATTCTTGGAGTGCCCCGGCTTCTTCCTGCGATTTCGATAGCCGATTCCATAGAAATTGGGACTTTTAAAATAGTTGCGCTGCGCTGTACAATGGTTGTCAGTAATTCGGTATTGTAATATTGCAAACGGCTGCTAATTCCAAAACGTGCTCGCATTGGTGCCGTTAGCAAACCGGAACGCGTGGTGGCGCCGATTAAGGTAAAAGGCTCTAAATCTATTTGAACCGTGCGGGCGTTTGGCCCAGATTCAATCATAATATCAATGCGATAATCTTCCATGGCTGAATATAAATATTCTTCCACAATTGGACTTAATCGATGAATTTCATCAATAAACAATACATCGCGTTCGCTTAAGTTGGTAAGTAATCCCGCTAAATCTCCGGGTTTATCCAATACAGGGCCTGAAGTAATTTTAAGTCCGACGTTTAATTCATTTGCCAAAATATGCGCCAGCGTAGTTTTACCAAGACCAGGAGGGCCATGAAATAACGTATGATCCAAAGCTTCGTTTCTTAAATTGGCAGCTTTTACAAATATCTTAAGATTGTCTATAACCTGTTCCTGACCCGTAAAATCATCAAATGATAAGGGACGTAACTTTTTTTCAACGTCCAAATCTTCAGGCGAAGAGGAATTTTTTTCAGGATTCAAGTTTTCGTTCATAAAAACAAAGATAATGAAGTATGATAATTAATAATTAATATTTAATAATTAATAATTGAATTCCTATAAAAATAAAGAAACATACTAAATATAAGTCACTATTATTTTAATCAAAAACACAATCAAGTGATAACTAAAAAATAAAATGACAATTGTTTTAGACCTCGAATTAATACAGTCATAATTTTATTTAAAAGTATGATTTTTTTATGTTTGTAAAAAAATAGATTTTAATGATTTGTAGTTTAGAAAAGAAGGAAATTGAAGAAATTAGACCGACAAATATTTTACCACAAACATCTTTTTGGGGGCGATTAAAAAGTGAACAAGGATTTATACCTCGTGGTTTCGAATTAACTGTTTCAAAAGATTTAATTTACAATTCCACCGCATCATCAATAACGGTAAATGATGATATCTTAGTTTTGATAAAATACATCGATGCAAACTTTTGTTATGCTTATGTTCCGTATGGTCCAGAATTAGAGCCAGACTTTGAAAATCACGGTATATTTCTAGAACAATTATCAGAAATATTAAAATTGCAGCTTCCTCCAAATTGTGTTTTTATTAGATACGATTTAATGTGGCAAAACCAATGGGCCGTTGAAGATGATAATTTTGATGAAACCGGTAATTGGATTGGGCCACCACAGAGTAAAATCCAAGAGCTTAGAGTTAATTTTAAAACAGAAAACTGGAACTTAAAAAAAAGCCCTAAAGACATATTACCTAAAAATACTTTCTTTTTAGATTTGTCATTAAAGGAAAAGGATTTGCTCTACAATATGAGGTATAATACTCGATATAACATACGTAACGCACATAAAAAAGGAATTCAGGTAAAGGAATATGGTATTGAACAAATTGATAATTGGTATCACTTATATAAAGAAACTGCAATAAGACAAGGTCTTCCAATGCAACATAAAGAATACTTTTCATCTATCATAAAAAATCAGGACAATACTAAAAGTGGCGTCAATGTAAAAATGCTTATGGCCGATAAAGATGGAACTTTTTTAGCATCAATGTTTTTGGTTTTATCCCATAAAAAAGCCATTTATTTATATGGAGCTTCTTCCTCCGATAATAAAGATTTAATGGCAAGTTATGCGCTTCAATGGGAATCTATAAAAATGGCTAAAAATTTGGGTTGTTCAAAATATGACATGTTTGGTTCTGCTCCCAATTTAAATCAAAAACATCCATTGCGTGGCATACATATTTACAAAAAAGGGTTTGGAGGGAATTTATTTCATAGAATGGGCTGTTGGGATTATCCATATAACCATAAAATTTATGAATTATATAAAATGTATGAGCTCAGTAATTAATAGAAAATAAAAAGACTTTTCAAAAATATTGAAAGGTCTTTTTATTTTCTATTAATTTTTATGATTCCTCTTCGCCTTCGTATAAAGGTGTAATTTGGGAAACATAATCTTCTGGTTGTCCTGGTTTGCTGTAATCGTAAGGCCAACGGTGAACCGCAGGTATTTCGCCCGGCCAGTTTCCGTGAATATGTTCAACCGGAGTTGTCCATTCCAACGTATTTGATTTCCAAGGATTTTGTGTTGCTTTCTTACCTTTATAAATGCTAATAAAGAAGTTTGCCAAGAAAATTATTTGTGCAGCACCTCCCAAAATGGCAAATAAAGTGATTAAAATATTTACATCGGCCACATCATCAAATAACGGAAAGGAGGTGTTGGCATAATATCTACGCGGCAATCCTGCCAATCCAACAAAATGCATTGGGAAAAACACCCCATAAGCCGCGATTACGGTAATCCAGAAGTGCCAATAGCCCAAGACTTTGTTCATCATTCTTCCATACATTTTAGGGAACCAATGATAAACACCCGCAAACATTCCATAAATGGCCGATACGCCCATTACCAAGTGAAAGTGAGCGACCACAAAGTAGGTATCGTGTACGTTAATATCCAGCGCACTGTCGCCGATTACCAATCCCGTTAATCCCCCAGAAATAAATGTAGATACAAAAGCGATGGAAAACAGCATTGCAGGATTCATCTGAAGGTTTCCTTTCCAAAGTGTTGTAAGCCAGTTAAAGGCTTTAACCGCAGAAGGAATTGCAATTAATAAAGTGGTGAATGTAAATACCGATCCCAGAAATGGATTCATTCCAGAAACAAACATATGGTGTCCCCATACAATCGTAGATAAAAATGCGATAGCCATAATTGAACCAATCATTGCCCGATATCCAAAAATGGGTTTTCGAGAATTACAGGCTATAATTTCAGAAACAATGCCCATTGCAGGCAATATCACAATATAAACTTCTGGATGGCCCAAGAACCAAAACAAATGTTCAAATAAGACTGGAGAACCGCCTTGGTAATGTAAAACTTCTCCTTGGATAAATATATCTGATAAATAAAATGACGTGCCAAAACTTCTGTCAAAAATTAACAATAAGGCTGCTGAAAGCAATACAGGAAATGAAACCACTCCAATAATAGCCGTCACAAAAAACGCCCAAATTGTTAGAGGCAATCTTGTCATTTTCATACCAACTGTTCTTAAATTAATTACAGTTACAATATAGTTTAACGCCCCCATTAAAGAAGAAGCAATAAATATTGCCATTGAAATCAACCAAAGTGTCATTCCCATTCCAGAACCGGGAATAGCTTGCGGCAATGCACTTAAAGGCGGATAAATTGTCCAACCCGCTGAAGCTGGCCCTGCTTCAATAAAAAGCGAAGAAACCATAATTATACTCGACAAAAAGAACAACCAATATGATATCATATTTAGAAATCCGGAAGCCATATCACGGGCACCAATTTGCAATGGAATCAATAAATTACTGAATGTTCCGCTTAAACCCGCCGTTAAAACAAAGAATACCATAATAGTACCGTGAATGGTGACTATTGCCAAATAAATATCAGGAGACATGACGCCGCCATCCTGGTGCCTTCCCAAAAAAGCTTCAATAAGACTAAAAGATGTATCGGGCCAAGCAATTTGCAATCGGAACATCATTGACATAAATACCCCAATAATGCCCATAAAAATACCAGTAATTAAATACTGTTTTGAAATCATTTTATGGTCAGTGCTAAAAACGTATTTTGTGATAAATATTTCTTTGTGGTGGTGATCTGACATATTAAATTTTTTTAGTAGTCTAGTAGTTAATTTTCTTGTACAACTTCAGCAATTGTTTTTTGACTGCTTAACCAGCTGTTAAATTCAGCTTCTTCCTGAACAATAATCTTCATTTGCATTGTATAATGTGATGCGCCACAAATTTTGTTACAAAGCAATAAATAATCAAATTCGTAAGGATCTTCGCCTTTTTCAGCCCTGATTTTATTGATCCCGGCAACTTTAGCCATGGTTTTTTCGTTAACTCTCATTTCTAAAGTGGTAATGCTTGGCGTAAAAGAAAACTGGGTAACCATTCCCGGGACGCAGTTCATTTGTGCCCTAAAATGAGGCATAAATGCAGAATGCAATACATCTTGGGAGCGGAATTTAAAGATAACTTGACGTCCTTTTGGCAAATGCAATTCTCTGGTTGGAATATCATCCAAGGAATTTTTATCATTCATATCTACACCCATCGTATTAATACCTTTAATATTTCGCACATTTCCTCTACCCAATTCATTATCGCTACCGGCATAACGCGCTTCCCATTGAAATTGTTTTGCATAAACTTCAACAATTAAAGGGTTTTCTGCATCCGACGCATCCATAACATCATTCCAAACTGAAAGTCCGTAAAGCACCAAACCGGCAAGAACAACAGCCGGAACAGTAGTCCAAATCATTTCGAGTTTGTGGCTATCTGCATAAAACAAAGCTTTTCTTCCTTTAATTCCTCGGTATTTAAAAGCAAAATAAAACAATAAGAATTGGGTAACCGCCTGTACAAATAAAATAAGCAACATTGTTACCACATACAAATTATCGATTCGAGCACCTTCTATTGAAGCAGATTCAGGCAATAAAATTACAGCGTATTTCCAAAATGTAAATATCATCAATCCGTAAAAGAAAATTCCAAAAGCCACAAATAAAATTCCTTGGGTATTGTTGTCCTTTTCAGTAGCAATTACGCCTTTCAAATTAAAAATACTCGTTATTTGCCATAAGGCAATGCCGATTATAATTGCCAGTAAAATATAAAGTAATGCTGTCATATTTTTTTAAATAGTAGTTATAGTAGTGTCAAATATAAAAAAAATCCTGAATATTTAAACTTCAGGACTCTTTTTACTTTGTTTTTTATATTTTAATAGCGAAAATATTCACTTTCTTTTATAAAAGGATTTCCTTTGGCATTCAATGGTAATTTAGTAAGCGCATTAAATACTACATAAATAAATAAGCCCAAAAAGAATAGGACGGAACCGATTTCCGGAATACCAATTTGCCAATGATTGCCAACTGTGGCTGGTGATATCATCACAAAAACGTCAACATAATGGCCTAATAAAATTATGATTCCCGTACTTATTATAAACCAAGGAATTCGTTTAAAATCACTATCCATTAATATCAAGATAGGAAAAACAAAATTTGAAACCAGCATTCCAATAAACAATAATTGATAAGAGCCTAGAAGTCTTGGCGTAAAATAAGC
>DAIQBF010000067.1:0-7730 GCA_036781305.1 Lutibacter sp. | reverse complement strand
GAAATCGCTGTTCATCAACATCAAGATAGGGAAAACGAAATTAAGAACCAACATTCCAAAAAACAACACTCGGTACTCTTGAATTCTTATAATAAAGTAAGTAACTTCTTCCGGAATATTCGCATACCAAATTAACATAAATTGAGAAAACCATAAATAGGCCCAAAAAATGCTAAAACCAAACATATATTTAGCCAAATCATGAAAATGGCTATCGTTTACTTGAGGTAAAAAACCTTTTGCTTTTAAATATATTGCGATCATTGCAATTACCGTAATTGCAGACACAAATAAAGTTGAAAAAATGTACCAGCCAAATAAAGTACTCAACCAATGCGGTGTTAACGACATAATCCAATCCCAAGACATCATTGATTCAGTCACGGCAAAAAATAGCAAGAAAAATATGGATGCTTTAAAGTTCTTTTTATAATGCGTTAAATCAACTCCTGAATCTTGGGCCAATGAATTTTTAACGGCGAAATAGCGATAAATATTCCATCCAAGTAAATATATAAAGGTTCTGATCATCCAAAACGGAACATTTAACCACCAGCTTTTACCCACTAACATTTCATCATAAAGTTCACTTTGCGGATTGTAATATTCAGGATTCATCCATATATAAAAATAATGGCCATTTGCGACTGTAATAATTAAAAATGCCAATATAAATAATGATCCAGGCAATAAATAAGCTGTAATCCCCTCCATGACCCTAAAAAGCACAATAGACCATCCTGCTTGTGAAGCGTATTGAATTGCATAAAAAGCAAGCGTGCCCAATGCGATCATAAAAAAGAAAAACATCGCAATAAAAATTGCTGCATAAGGACGGTTTTGTAGAGAATGCAATGCATGTGTAAGGTGTTCAGATTCTGTACCCTCACTTACTCCCGTATTGTTTTCGGAAGAATTATTCGCATTTTGTTCAATTACATCAGCAGCATTGGCCTCATTGTGTTCCTGATTTTGCTGCTCGGTTAATTGCTTTACGTCTTCAATAGAATTAGGAATCGTTAAAAAACCGTAAGCAATGCCCAAAGCCCCTAAAATCATAAAAACGATTGCACTTATCTTTAATTTTTTTGAAAAACTATACATATCTTTAATATCTATCTAATTATTGGAGGTGTTTTGTGGCAACAAATCTGTTCTTAATTTTTGCACATACTGAACAATTTCCCAACGTTCATTATCTTTTAATTGAGAAGCGTGAGAGCCCATCATATTTCTTCCATACATAATGACATGGTAAATACTGCCCTCGGTTATTTCTCTATCTTTATAATTAGGAATTCCTAAAATTTTGTCCCGTTGCACCAGAACACCTTGACCATCACCTTTGTCGCCATGACAAATGGCACAATTAATCGTAAACAAAGCTTTCCCTTTAGCTAAGTTTACATCGTTTGTTTCTAACGGAGACTTCAATGTTTCTTTAGCCAATAAGTATCCTTCATTGCTATCAGGGATTTCATAAGGTATTTCTCCCCTAAAAATAGTTCCGGTCACCGGTAACTGCGCTTCCAAACCATTTTTAAAAATAGGATTTGCAGCATATGTTTCATAACCAACAGAAGTGTACATATCTGTTGCGGCCATATAACGAACATTCGGTTTACGCATAATACCATTTGAGCAAGAAACCAAACTTACCCCTATTAAAGATATTGTAACTATGTAAAATATATGTTTCATGTTCTTTATGCTTTTATTTTAATTTCTTTAACACCTGCTTTTTTTAGCAAATCTTCTAAAGCCATTACATCATCAGAAACCGCAATTTCAATCATAAAATGATCATCGGTTGTTCTTGGGTCTGGATTTTCAGCCTTTTTGAAAGGCCATAATTTACTTCTCATATAAAAGGTAATTACCATTAAGTGAGCAGAAAAATATACTGTTAATTCAAACATAATTGGCACAAAAGCCGGCATATTTTCAGCAAAACTGAAACTGGGTTTCCCTCCAATATTTTGTGGCCAATCGGCAATCATCATATAATTCATCATCCAAACGGCAAAAGCAAGACCCATTAGGCCATAAATAAAAGCCACAATAGCGATTCTGGTATTTGGTAAACCCACGGCCTTTTCAAGTCCGTGAACGGGAAAAGGCGTAAATATTTCTTCAATATGATAATCAGCCGCCCTTAAGTCTTTAACCGCACCTAAAAGCACATCATCATCATCAAAAATAGCTTGCAAAATTTTTCTACTCATGATTATTTTCTCTTAATTTTTTATAATTTTCTCCTGATGATTTCAAAATACTCTTTAACTCTGCCTGTGCTATTACAGGAAAAGTTCTGGCGTATAACAAAAATAAAACGAAGAAAAATCCAATCGTTCCTATAAAAATACCCACATCCACAAAAGTTGGCGAAAACATCGTCCAAGATGAAGGTAAATGTCCACGACTTAAATCAATTACAATGATATCAAATCGTTCAAACCACATTCCTATATTAATAACAATAGAAATAAAGAAAGACCAAACATAATTGGTTCTTAATTTTTTAAACCACAATGACTGCGGAATAATAAAATTACAAGTTATCAATGCCCAAAAAGCCCACCAATATGGCCCTGTAGCGGCACCAATTGAAAGATAGGTATAATCTTCGTAACTGCTTCCTGAGTACCAACCCATAAAAAACTCAGTAATGTAAGCTATTGAAACAATGCCTCCTGTTAAAAGGATCACTTTATTCATGTTTTCAATATGGATTCTAGTTATATAAGCCTCTAAATTTGAAACCTTACGCATAATTAACAACAGTGTTTGCACCATCGCAAATCCTGAAAATATAGCTCCTGCAACAAAGTAAGGCGGGAAAATTGTACTGTGCCATCCAGGAATAACAGAAGTGGCAAAGTCCATTGACACAATTGTGTGGACAGATAACACCAATGGCGTTGCCAAGCCAGCCAATACCAATGAAACCTCCTCAAACCGCTGCCAATCTTTTAATCGACCAGACCATCCAAAACTTAATAAACTGTAAATTTTCTTCTGAAAAGGTCTTACGGCTCTATCTCTAAGCATCGCGAAATCGGGTAGCAATCCGGTGTACCAAAACACCAACGACACAGAAAGGTATGTTGATATGGCAAAAACATCCCACAACAAAGGTGAGTTAAAGTTAACCCATAATGAGCCTAATGCATTTGGTAAAGGCAATACATAAAATGCATTCCATACCCTACCCATATGAATAATAGGAAATAAACCTGCTTGAAAAACGGCAAAAATTGTCATTGCTTCTGCTGATCGATTGATTCCCATTCTCCATTTTTGTCTGAATAACAACAAAACGGCAGAAATTAATGTACCGGCGTGACCAATACCAACCCACCATACAAAATTTGTAATGTCCCAGGCCCAGTTAACCCTGTTGTTCAATCCCCAAACACCAATCCCAACTCCAATGGTATAGGCAATACACCCTATTCCATATAAAAAGGCTACCAATGCTATTGTAAATGCAATCCACCATTTTTTGTTTGCTTTACCCTCCACAGGCGCAGCAACATCAACAGTAATGTCGTGATAACTTTTGTTACCATTAATTAATGGTTCTCTTATAGACGCTTCGTAATGAGACATAATATATTTTAAATCTTTATTATAGTTATGATTCTTCTGTATTTCTAACTTTAAGGTGATACATTACATTTGGTTTTGTACCAATTTCAGCCAAAAGATGAAAAGCTCTGTCATCTTCAATTAAATGTGAAACCTCACTTTCTTTATCATTTACATCTCCAAACACCATAGATCCTGTTGGACAAGCACTTGAACAAGCAGTTTGAAATTCTCCATCTGCAACAGGGCGACCTTCTATTTTGGCAGTTAAAATACTCAATTGCGTTTTTTGTAAACACATGGAACATTTTTCCATAACCCCTCTTGAGCGAACAACAACATCAGGATTTAATACCATTCTGCCTAAATCATTGTTCATGTTAAAGTCGAATTCGCTGTTTTCCGAATATTTAAACCAGTTAAATCTACGCACTTTGTACGGACAGTTATTAGCACAATATCTTGTTCCTATGCATCGATTGTATGCCATTTGGTTTTGTCCTTGACGGCCATGGGAAGTTGCTGCCACAGGACAAACAGTTTCACAAGGCGCATGGTTACAATGCTGGCACATCACCGGTTGAAAAGCTACTTGAGGATTTTCAGAAGGAATGGTCATTGTATTAAACATTTTACCAGATCCAAAAATATCTTCTTCTTTGGCCTTTTCATTGGTCATATCTGAAGTATAATACCTATCAATCCGCAGCCAATGCATATCTCTACTCACTCTAATTTCATGTTTTCCAACAACCGGCACATTATTTTCAGCATGGCAAGCCACAATACAGGCAGCACATCCTGTACAAGTTGCTAAATCTATTGATAAATTAAAATGGTGGCCTATGGTGTCATCAAATTTATCCCATAAATCAACACGTTCTGCCGGGACTTCTTCATGATTTAAAGAAAATTCAGGAGTTTTATTCCAATCTTCTTTTGGCTTATTAATGTAATCTTCTAAGATTGTTTCTTTAATGATTTCTTCACGCCCCATAATGGTGTGTTGTAATTGAACACAGGCAAATTCGTGAACGCCAGCTGTTTTTTCAATTTCAACCGTTTGAAAATTACTAAAATTTTGCATGAAAGCAAAAGCATTTACACCAATCATCATTTCTTTTTGCATTCCTGCTGATCTTCCGTATCCAACTGCCAAACCAATAGAACCTTTTGCTTGACCTGGTTGAATTAAAACGGGTACATTTTCTAATGTTACGCCATTCGCTTTAAGCGTTACAAGGCTTCCGTTTAAAGCGCCATCGCTTACATTCCAATTCTCTAGGCCCAACGTATTTGCATCTGCAGCTGAAATGGTCATGTAGTTGTCCCAAGTGGTTCTTGTAATAGGATCTGGCAATTCTTGCAGCCAAGGATTATTGGCTTGTTTTCCATCTCCTAAACTGATTTTTGCATAAAGATTTAATTCAAAATCTGCAGGTTTTGTCTGTGCCAATAAAGCCGATGCTGAGCTTGCCAAATCTACCTCATTCTTTACTAAGGAAATTTCGGCATTGTTAACAAAAACACCATCATGCAACGCTTGATTCCATGAACCGCCATTTAAGATAGAAGCTGTCCAATTGTCTTTTATAAATTGATAATAGGTTTTATTTTCGCCCATCCAAATTAACATACTGTCTTCAAACTGACGGGTGTTAAATAATTGTTTTATGGTAGGTTGCATTAAGCTATATTCTCCCGCCTGAAACTGGGCATCACCCCAAGATTCTAAATAATGTGGCGTGGTAGCGACCAATTGTGATTGCAATGCAGTCTCGTCATTTGACATTGTGCAAACGACAGATAATTTAACGTTCTTTAATGCCTTATTAAACGCATCTGCATTCGCCAAAGTATAAGAAGGATTGCTATTGTAAATGAATAATGCGCCAACTTTTCCGGCTGTCATATCAGCAATTAAATTGGTAACTTCAGTATCATTCCCAGCTTTTACAAATCGCGGTGTTGTGATATCATACACTTCAGAATTCAAAAATTCATTTAAGGCATTGGCAATCAATTGCGCATTTTTATCCTGAATTCCTGTAACAACAACTGCTTTACTGCCTGCCTGTTTTAAAAGGTCTGCCGCTTTTTTTATGGATGCATCTGCAACTGTTTCTTTTGAAGGAAAATTATTTCCAGTTACAGCATTGTATAAATTAATAAGCGCATAAACTTGTTCAGAAGGTTTTATTGGAAACCTATTGTCAGCATTAGCGCCAGTTAATGATAATTTTGATTCAAATTGAAGGTGTTTAGACATTTTGCCATTTACAGGAACTCTGCTTTTCGCATAAGTTGCACTATATTGGCCACCTTGCCAGTCACCCAAAAAATCGGCGCCAACAGAAACTATTACAGCCGCTTTTTCAAATTTGTATGTTGGAAGCGCCCTTAAACCATACATGGTTTCAAAAGCATCCAATGCCGCACTTTCTGTTAAGGCATCATAAACAACATGAGAAACATTTCCGTATAATTGTGAGAAGTTTTCAATTACTTTTTTTGTGGAAGGACTTGCTGTTGTTCCGGTTAAAATAACAATTTTCTCATTGGTGTTTTTTAGGGACGCTAACGTATCAATTACCTTTTTATCCAAATCCGTCCATTTTATTGCCTCACCATTGGCCAATGGCTCTCTTAACCTGTTATTGTCATATAACGACAATACAGATGCCTGAACCCTGGCAGATGTTGTACCCCAATTTTCAGCCATTTTATTTGGCTCAATCTTAATTGGTCGTCCTTCTCTAACTTTTACCAAAATATTCGCAATATCAGAACCATCTGAAATTAAAGAAGCGTAATAATTTGCTACCCCTGGAATAATATTGTCTGGTTTAACTACATAGGGAATGGATTTCACCACAGGCCCTTCGCAAGAAGCCAAAGCTACTGCAGCTGTTGTAAATCCAACATATTTAAGGAAATCGCGTCGCGTTGTTGCTGCTTGAGATAAATTTTCTTTATCTCCCAAAAACTCATCTGTAGGAATTTCTTCCACAAATTCTTTTCGCATTAAGTTTTTAACAATTGGACTATCGGATTTGAGTTCTTCAACGCTTCTCCAGTATTTCTTATTTGATGCCATTGTTTATATTCGTATTATCTAAATTTTATTAATAGTGACATTTTCCACATTCTTGTCCACCCATTTGGGCTACAGTAACTTTTTCAATACCATATTTTTTTGATAATTGGTCATGGATATTTTTGTAATAACCATTATTTTTCATGTCAACTTCCGTTGTTTTATGACATTCAATACACCAGCCCATCGTTAATTTTGAAAACTGTTTCATTTCAACCATCGTTTCAACAGGACCGTGGCAAGTTTGGCAAACGATTCCTGCAACAGTCACGTGTTGTGAATGATTGTAATAAGCAAAATCAGCTAAATTATGAATACGGACCCACTCTATTGGTTTTTGTTCGTAACCTTCTATGTATTTTACATTAACTTTATCCCAACCAACTGCATCATATATTTTTTGAATTTCTTTATCCAAATCCTCTTTGGAATAATCCCCAAACAATTCTCCTTTATATTCTGAAATGGATTTATGGCAATTCATACATACATTTACAGAAGGAATACCAGAAGTTTTGCTGTTTTTTGCTGAAGAATGACAATACTGACAATCTATTTTGTTATCTCCCGAATGTACCGCATGCGAAAACACCAATGGCTGAATCGGCTGATATCCGGTATCGACGCCTACTTGCATAAAATAACCAAATACTAAGTAGGCACTGCCCAACAAAACAAACATAATGGCCAAGAAACGCAAGAAAGGACTATAAAACATTGATTTTAAAATACTTTCTTCCCCCTCATCAGCAGCCGAATCTCTTTTTTTTGTGGTAGCCGCAACTATAAATATTAACAGCAGTAAAACTAAAATTGTCACTCCAAGCATCGGTAAAACACCAAAACCCGGTTTATTGAACATTTCTTCGTCTTTTGCTGAAGTTGTTGTTGCAACCACTTGTTGAACATCGCCCACAGCCAAGTATTTTAATAAGTCATCTAAATCCTGATCCGTAAGCTGCGGAAAGGGTGTCATTGCGATAGGAGAATATTCTGCTGCGGTTTTCGCCAATGCATCACCTGAAGCAATTAAAGCCGCATT
>DAIQBF010000066.1:8981-13342 GCA_036781305.1 Lutibacter sp. | reverse complement strand
TGGAGAATTGTACCCTATTAACTTTTAGAACGGACAGGTCGCGACCTGAAATTATAGAACGGACAGGTCGCGACCTGTCCCTACATAAAACCTTCGGGAGGTTCGTCATTATTTAATTTTACAGATGTATTTTGAATTCTGTTGGGCTTTATTCCTTCCTTAAAAATGGCGGCTTTATTGCTTTTCCCTTCAATAATAATGGTTAAAGGTTCTTCAAAACGCACATGCCTTAAAAAGTCGTCTTCATAACTCGCCTTTTGATTGTTTAAATAGTCTAAATTAAAAAATCCATCCTCCATAAAAGGGTTTATGGTTAAATAACCCACTTTAAAAGAGGTTAAGTTTTGGAAAAAGTGTGTTCCCTGACTTGGATCAATCCTAAAATTATTAAGACCGGCTTCCACAATTATTTTTGCCGATGAAATTTGTGGCCAAATTACAGGAATTCCCAACCATGGATCACTTGATCCCCATCTGCCGGGTCCCACCAAAATATAGTTCTTGTCCAATGCGGTGAATTTTTTATTAATTTGTTCAACCGCTGCTGCTATTTTTCTTGTATTTGCTGCGTTAAAAGTCTCGGGTTTGATATAAATTAAATCGTGAATATTCTCATAATTTCCATTTCCCAATGCCGATTCCGAGTAAATTATGGTGTCTTCAACATTAAAGTCTTCGGGGAGCGTGCTTAAGGTTTCTATGCTTTCAATAATGGGTCTTATTTGCAAAAAACTAAATTCTTTTGGTTGTCCTTGCGGAACATCTAAATTAACGGCAAACTCCATTTCAATGGGATTTCTCATTTCTCGTTGCCCAATGCGCAATAAATCCTGCAAAATTTCGGGTAACGGAAATGTATTGTATTTTAAGATATTATCAAAAGTAATCACGCGAATACCATCATGTAGAACCCCTGGTTTGATGATGTTATTTTGTAAATCATAGGTGGAAGCCACAAATTTTAGGGAGCCATGCTTTTCAGCATTTCTAATGGATATTTTCTTTTTGTTGATGGCTTCACTGGTTGAAGCCACATAACTGTCCGGATTCATATCCAATCCGAAGAAATATTGCTGCGTGTCGCGTTGTGTGGAGTCTGGAGAGGAAAGTTGCAAAACTTTTTTTGGATGGTAGGGCGAAAACCGTAAGGTATTTCCTCCGCCAACAATCATTTCACCCAAACCTAAAGCTATGTTGGCAGTACCTTCATTGCGCAATTCCAGTTCAATGGGATAAAAATTTATGGAACGAGCCACTCCGGATATATTCGGATAATAAACATCCTCATATTGTTTCCCGGTAACTTCCTGTAAAATCACCGCCATTTTATCCTCTTCAATGGAATGGGAAGTCGCTTTTAAATAGATTTTGCTGTTTTGAAAATAAGCGGATGCCATCACCGATTTAATTGCGCTGGCAATCATCTCCGCCATTCTTCCCTTATCGGTATTTGGAATCATATAGGTAGAAAACACGCCGGCAAACGGTTGGTAGTGCGAGTCCTCCAAAACGCTGGAAGAGCGCACTGCAATAGGCGATTTACATACATTTAAAAAAACTTGAATGTCTTCCATTACCCATTTTGGCAAGGGTTTTGAAATAAATTTATTTAAGATTTCTTCATCATTATTACAAGTGGCCACAAAACCTATCAGTTCATGTTTTTCCATAAACTCATCAAATACTTCGGTACTTAATACCACCGTCCGGGGAATAGAAATGTTGACATCTTTGTATTTATTAAACAATTTATGGCGTTTCAAAAAAGAATCAATAAATGCCAAACCTCTACCTTTTCCGCCTAAAGAACCTTCACCAATTCTTGCGAATCCCAAATATTCGTCGTAAGAATTTTTGCTGAATTTTGAAATAACGCCTCTCGATCTATATACCCGATAGGCTTTAATGGCCCTAAGTAAAAAATCCCTAATTTCTTCTGAATCTTCAAAATCCTCATATTCTACATTGCTAAACAGGTTTGCCAACGGAAATAGCGCCCTTGATCTTAGCCATTTTGAATATTCACTCCTTTTGGCATGATAAACAATGGCGTCTAAAGATACATTGGTTAATGCATTTTGAAAACTGTTTAGATCTTCCACGGTCGCCAAAACCTTCATTTGGATTGGATCCCAAAATTCAAAAGCCCCAAATGAAAAATATTTAGTGATGTAATTTTTAATTTCCTTTCCTAAAGTTTCAGAGTGTTTGTATAAAAATTTTCCTTTTAATTCTAAGGCTCGTTTTTCATTATTTTTATCAGAAGACTGCACTAAAAATGGAAAATACTGCTCAATACTTCTTACGTATTTCAAAAATTCGAACCCTTTTTTATTATTTTGTTTTTCATCTTTAAAATAACTGACATCTGAAATAATACCTAAAAGATTGTGTTTGTACTTTTCAAAAAGGGACAAACCTTCTTCGTAGTTTGTTGCCAGCAAAATTTTTGGTCGGCCACGCATAAGCATCATTGCCCTGTGCTCGTTTAAGCCTTCAGACATGAACGAACGCGTTTGTTTTAAAATAATCTTATACATAATGGGCAAATACCTCGAATAAAATTTCAAGGAATCTTCCACCAGTAAAATGGCCTTAACACCAATTTGATTGATGTCTTTTTCGGCATTCATCCTATCTTCGGTAAGTTTAATAATGGCCAAGAAAATATCAACATTGCCATTCCAATGAAAAACAAAATCGATAATTCCCGTATTTTCGCTCAGTACCTTTTTTCGCAATTCGGAAGAATAGTGGCTTAGCGCGGCAATAGGTATGTTAGGGAAAGCCTCTTTTATAAGCTTGGATGATTCGAAAGCCCTGTAATTGCCAATATCCAGCCACGTAATCACCAAGTCTATTTTATCTGAATTCAGCATTCCAATAGCTCTTTTGGCGGAGTTGGCATGAATAAAACTTGGTGGATATCTTAAGTTCAGCGCCGTATATTCATTAAAAATACGCTCATCAATCCTGCCGTCTTCCTCCAACATATAAAAATCGTAGTTAGAACAAACAATGAGCACTTTGTTAATTCTGTTTTGCATCAATTGGTTAAATGCAACCTCTTCAAATTCATAATTTTTTATATCTGGCAGTGGATTTCTGTTCATTTTTTATTTGACATTTATTTTCAAATGCAAGGTATAATTTTAAGCGTTAATTTTTATGAAATTATAAGGATTAATTGTTTGGCAAAAAAAAGCCGCCTTTTCAGGCAGCCTAATTTATTCAAATAAAATATACGATTTAAACTACGCCTTGCGCTAACATGGCGTCGGCCACTTTAACAAAACCTGCAATATTGGCGCCTTTCATATAATCAATATAGCCATCTTCTTGGGCACCATATTTTATGCAAGCTTCGTGGATATTTTCCATAATGGCTTTTAACCTTCTGTCCACTTTTTCGCTTATCCAATTCATTCGCAGAGAGTTTTGGCTCATTTCCAGCCCTGAGGTTGCAACCCCACCGGCGTTGGAAGCTTTTCCCGGGGCAAATAAAATTTTATTCGCTTGGTAAATTTCAATGGCTTCAATGGTTGATGGCATATTGGCACCTTCAATAACCATAAAACAACCATTTTTAATCAATATTTTAGCATCTGGGCTGTGTATTTCATTTTGTGTGGCACAAGGAATGGCAATATCACATTTCACTTTCCAAGGATTCTCATCTTTAAAGAAGCTTGCTTTTGGATATTTTTTAACGTACTCATCAATTCTTCCGCGTTTTATATTTTTAAGCTCCATTACAAAGGCCAATTTATCGGCATCAATACCTTCTTCGTCATAAATATAGCCTGACGAATCTGATAAAGTAACCACTTTAGCGCCCAATTGTGTTGCTTTTTCACAAGTATATTGGGAAACATTTCCAGATCCTGAAACAGTCACTGTTTTTCCTTTAATGCTATCTCCTCTATATTCCAACATGTTTTGGGCAAAATACACGCAGCCATAGCCTGTAGCTTCCGGACGAATTAAAGAACCTCCATAAGCCATTCCTTTTCCTGTTAATACGCCTGTAAATTCATTTCTTAATTTTTTGTACATGCCAAATAAGTAGCCGATTTCCCTTTCGCCAACGCCAATATCACCTGCCGGAACATCGGTATTAGGGCCGATATGACGAAATAATTCACCCATAAAACTTTGGCAAAAACGCATAATTTCCACATCAGATTTTCCTTTTGGGTCAAAATCGGATCCGCCTTTTCCGCCGCCCATTGGCAAGGTTGTCAATGAGTTTTTAAAAACCTGTTCAAAAGCCAAAAATTTTAAAATACTCAAATTCACGGATGGATGAAAACGCAAACCGCCTTTGTAAGGTCCAATGGCCGAATTCATTTCAATTCTGT
>DAIQBF010000066.1:0-8971 GCA_036781305.1 Lutibacter sp. | reverse complement strand
ATTAGCACTCTTTCAGGTTCCACCATTCTCAATAAAATATTTTTGCCGTAATACTTTTCATTATTGGCAATAAAAGGAATGAGCGAATCTGCAACTTCTTGGACAGCTTGCATAAATTCTGGTTCATGTTGGTTTCGCTCGTTTACCTCATCCATGAATTTTTTTATAATTGGTTTCATCATCTCTTTTGTATTATTGATTAATTTTCGAAAAGTACACAATTGTATCGATATTTGAATAAAATACAATAATAATCACAAATATACCGATTTTGTTAATTTCTTTTTACCAAACAATTAAAAAGGTTGGACTTTCAATAATAAAATTATCTAAAATTTTTATTGGTTTCGCATAAATATCTAGTTTTCGGACTTATTGGCGCAAAAATTCCAAAATTTCAACAAATGATCTCTGTTCTTTAAATGCAAGCTTACATCTTAGAACATATTTTGTCTTTTATAAACATAAAATTATGTAAATTTGCATCCTAATTTTCTATAAAATGTTAGCTAAAGTAAAAGAACTGATTGGTGAAGTATTGGCATTTAACACCACTTCCAAAGATGAAATAGAAGCCTTCAGAATTAAATTTTTAGGTAAAAAAGGATTGCTTAACGATTTATTTGTTGAATTTAAAAACGTAGCCCCAGCCGAAAGAAAAGATTTCGGACAGGCATTAAATACGTTAAAAGATGCAGCACAGGACAAAGTTAACCAGTTAAAGGAAGCATTGGAAAATTCGAGTGAACTAAAAGGAATCTATGGCGATTTAACGCGCCCTGCCGAACCAATTGAATTGGGTTCGCGCCATCCAATATCACTGGTTAGAAACAAAATTATCGAGGTGTTTTCACGCATTGGTTTTACCGTTTCCGAAGGGCCGGAAATTGAAGATGACTGGCACAATTTTACGGCGCTAAACTTGCCGGAATACCATCCGGCACGTGATATGCAAGACACCTTTTTTATTGAAAAAAATCCGGATATTTTATTGCGCACCCATACTTCATCGGTTCAGGTGCGTTATATGGAAAATCATAAACCGCCCATTCGCACAATTTCTCCGGGGCGTGTTTTTAGAAATGAAGACATTTCGGCACGTGCACATTGCATTTTTCATCAGGTGGAAGGTTTGTATATTGATACCAATGTTTCTTTTGCCGATTTAAAACAAACCTTGCTTTATTTCACCAAAGAAATGTTCGGAAAATCCAAAATACGCTTGCGACCATCTTATTTTCCATTTACCGAGCCAAGTGCTGAAGTTGATATTTATTGGGGATTGGAAACCGAAACCGACTATAAGATTACCAAAGGCACCGGCTGGCTGGAAATTATGGGTTGCGGTATGGTAGATCCAAATGTGCTTAAAAATACCAATATCGACCCTGAAATCTATTCTGGCTACGCCTTTGGAATGGGAATTGAACGCATTGCGATGCTGTTGTACCAAATTCCTGATATCAGAATGTTTTATGAAAATGACGTTCGGTTTCTAGAACAGTTTAAATCGGTTTATTAGAAAGATATTAAATATTAAAAGTTAAATATTAAAAGTTTTTTTTGAAATTACAATCCTTATTTCAAAATAAACTCCCTTTCCTTGGGAAAGGGCTGGGGATAGGATAAAAATCCTGATAACATCTATCAAAATAATGAAAAAAGATATCCAGATTCCTGAAGTTACCGAAGTATTTATGGCGATTGTTAAGGAATACAACGCCGTTTTTCAGTGTGAAGATTGGAATGCTTACATCATTAACAATAAAGAAGTTGATTTAGAAATGGTTTTGGTGGTTTCAAAAGGATATGATGAAGATCAATTGATTGAAACCTCATTGCTGCGTCATAAAATTGAAAAACTCCCTGCAAAATCCTTCGCAAAAGTTGAATTATTACATGAAGGCGTTTTAAAGCTTTCGAATTTTTTTAATGTGACATTTTTTGAGGGAAACGCCATGTTCGACAAAAAATACCTGTTTGAAAAAGGAACTTTAAAAGAAGGCGCGTTGAGAATGATTCCCCTGTTAAACAAAAAAGGTGTTTTAGCGAAATAGCTTGTTTGCAATAAAAAATTAAACGGAAGTCAGCTGAAATTTTATGAATTGAAATTATTTGTATTGTCTTAAATTTCTTTCAAATACTTGCTTAAAATTTTCTCTAGCGAATCTTTATTGATTGGTTTTGACAAAAAATCATTACAACCCGATAAAAATGCTTTTTCCATTTCTTCGGACGATGAATAGGCTGTTTGCGCAACTATTGGCAACTTAGGGCGCAACTCTTTTATTTTCCTTGTTGCTTCGTGCCCGTCCATTTTAGGCATTTTTATATCCATTAAAACCAATTCAATTTCCGGGTTGTTTTTACAAAATTCAACTGCTTCCAGCCCGTTTTTTGCATGAATTATGGTACAGGGAAATTTAATTTTATCTTCCAGCAATATTTCTATAACCATAAAATTTACTTCTTCATCTTCTGCCACTAAAATGGTATATGTTTTATTATTCTTAACCGTTTCTTTTTCTTCTTTAATTTTTGAAGCTAAATTTACAGGTTTATAAGGTATTGTAACGAAAAAAGCGGCACCTTCACCGAGTTCCGATAACACAGAAATTTTCCCGCCCAACAGCTCGGCATTTTCTTTTGCGATGGAGAGTCCAAGACCTAATCCACCATTCTTTTTGGACAATTCTTTTTCAGCTTGTGAAAATCGTTCAAAAATGAGCATTTGTTTTTCTGGTTTTATGCCAATTCCATTGTCTTTCACAAAAATCTCCAGTTCGGCGGGTTCACTGTCCTTATTTAGTTTATACCCCAATTCAACGATACCCTCATCTGTAAATTTTAAAGCGTTTTCAAGTAAATTTCCCAACACTTTATTCAGCTTATTTTTATCGGTAAGTATCGTGCTTTCTTGATCTGAAAGTCCATTTTTAAAAACCAATTTGGTATTCTTTATAGTTGCTTTAATGTTGAAAATATTGAACAATTCACACAATAGATTATTGATGCAAACAGGATTCTCTTCAGCCTTAATTTGTTTGGTCTCCAACACGGAAATCTCCATAATATCATCGATAATATGCAATAGCTGGTTGGTGCTGTTTTTTATTATTTCAATAAAGCGCTTCCTCTTTTCGTAAGACAAATTGGGGTTGTCCAACAATTCTGAAAATCCCAAAATGCCGTTCATTGGTGTTCGTATTTCGTGCGACATATTTTGGATAAATTCCGTTTTTAACTTATTGCTCTCTTCGGCTTTTTCTTTCGATTTTATTAATTTTTCAAACAAATCCCGTCGTTCCAAAAATGCTGAAAGCTTTTTGGCAACGATTTCAATAAGATTTGCCTCATAATTAGCAATAAAAGGCAAATCTTCTAAATAAGCTACTTTTAAATCGCCAACTTGCTTTTCATTAACCCAAACTTTTTCCGACAAATAATTTTTACTTTTCGGTATTCTATAATTTTTATGGTTGCTGTATAAATTATTATTTATCTCTAATTCACAATAAACCTTATCCGGATACTGCATACTTTTTGGAATAATGGCCGTTACAAGCTCCTTATAAATAGTAATAGAATCTGCATTTTTCTCAGTTAACTGCTGCAATGCATAGATTCCCATCAGTTCTTTTATCCTATTCTTTAAATTGCCTTCGCTCTTTTCGGCTTTTTCTTTGGCAATAATTAAATCCTCTAAATTTTTTCTTTTCTCTGAAATATCTTGAGTTGTGCCAATTAATCTTTTTGGAGTTCCATTATTGTTAAATTCTATTTTACCCAAACCTAGCACCCACCGTATTTGTTTGTCGCTATTTCTTACAATACGATATTCTTTATTTTTAACAGTGTAATCTTCCTTTTTAAATGGTTCTTTATTTTTTATGATAATTTCCTTAAAATATGCCTTCATCATCTCTTTGTCATCTGGATGAACAAGGTCTTTCCACACTCGTGCATTTCTATTATATTGTTCATCAATACCGAATATTTCATTTAAAGCCGGAGAACTTTTCCAAAGGCCTGTTGAAAAATCCAGTTCATAGGAGCCTATCTTGGCAATTTTTTGGGATTCGAGCAATAAATATTGAGTTTCCTTGAGTTTATTTTCTGCATTTTTGCTCGCTGTAATGTCTCTACAAATGCAATGAATAACGATATTATTGGGTTCGTTTTCAATGGTTGTTAACAATACTTCAACGGGGAATATGTCTCCATTACTTTTGATAGGCCACCATTCAAAACGATGTGAGCCCTTTTCTATGGCGATTTTTATGATTGCCTCTGTCTTTTCTTGGGAATTTAATCCGTCTGGCTGAAATTCAGGAGATAATTCTGAGGGCTGAAGGTTTAAAACATCTTCGTGCTTTTTATAACCAAGCAGGTCTAAAGTTGCCTGATTGCAATCCACAAAAACGCCGTTTTTAATAATTAAAATGGCATCGCCCGATTTTTCAAAAAGTTCACGGAATTTTCGTTCACTTTTTTCAATTTCCATAGTTGCATTTAAAAGCTCTTTTTCAGCTTTTTTTGACGCCGTAATGTCGTTTACCAATATATGTCGGGCTTCTCGATTGTTAAAGGTAACTTTATGGGAAACAATATTAACATTAATTATTTCACCACTCTTCTTTATATGTAGCCACTCGCTTGCAGGAATATATTCATTCCTGTTTGTCTTTTCTATATTCTTTAAAAGCGCATCAATATCTTCCTTGGGGCGAATATCAATTAAGGTCAAGGAGAGAAATTCTTCTCTTGAATAACCATAATGTTGGATAGCTGCGTTATTTACCTCAAGAAAGGCAAGGGTTTTGAAATCGTAGATCCACATGGGTTGTGGATTGTATTCAAATAGAAAACGGTATTTTTTTTCACTTTCTTTTAAATTTTCTTCTGCTTTTTTGCGATCAGTAAGGTCTCTATAAGCAGTAACTCTGATAACTTTATTATTTTTAAGGTCGATATTTCTTGCTTCTATCTCAATAGGAAAAACAGCTCCGTCTTTCCTTATTCCCTCAAGTTCATATGCACGTGTAGTGTTATTAATTCTATTTTTAGCAACAGTTTTATGATACTTCTTTGGGTAAATAATATTTGTAATGTCTTTGCCAACCAAATCTTCATGGCTGTAACCAAACATCTTTAAAAAAGAAGTGTTAAAATCAACCGCTACACCCATTTCGTGAATTAAAATTCCTTCAAAAGTAAGATTTGATAATTTTTCAAATTTTTCTTCTTTTTCTTCGGCAACCTCTTTTGCAATTTTTAACTTCCCAATTTTTAAATTTATTTCTTCTTGATAAAATCGCTCTTCAAGCCTTTTTTCAACAGAAAGTGAAATTATTTGCAGAACAATTTCAATATTTTTTACTTCATTTTCAGATTTTGACTTATTGTCCATAAGTGCAATTAGGCCAATTGGTTCCCCTTTTGAACTCCATAAAGGAATTCCAATATAGCTGTCAATATTCATTCGGGCCAAAAAGTCATCCTTTGGAAAAATATTCTTTACATTGGTTGGGTAGGAACATAATTTTTTATTGATAATCGTCTCGCAAGGCGTATTTGTTAATTTATAACCTGAATTTTCCTTGAAACTGCCGTTTCCATAAAAAGCAACGGTTTTTGCGATATTTGGTCTTTTTAATGAGTATTTATCAATTAACACGCAGTTAACGTTAAACAACTCTGCTAAAAAAATTGTAGTTGATTTTAGAAACTTAGTTTGGTTGGTTTCTTTTCCATTTTCAGAAATGAAGGCTAGGGTATCCTTAACTAATTTTAGTTGCATATTTATATTGGGGGTAAGCTTATTTATTTCTTCCTTTTCATGCAACTATTGCGCTGCAAATATAAACAAAAAATAAATTATTTCTATAAATTTAAAAAAAGTTAGAGATAAGATTTTAGTGGCAATAAACCTATAACTTGATAAGCTCTTGGCCAAATTCTTCGACTTTCTCCCAGTTTGTATATTCAATTTCAGCTTCTGTATTTGTGGGGCCCTTTGTCATCCACATAATTAATTGAATCATTTTACGATCAAAAAAGGAATATTTTTTATAGTCCAGTTTGCCGGCAAAAACTTCAACAATGGTTGGTTTCCATTCGATGGTTTTAAAAAATTTCACCACGTATGGATTTGTTTCAGGGGTGTTTTTTTCTGGTTTTCGAGCCACCAGATTTACGGAGAAGAAAGCTGTTTTTGTGGAATCAAGTGCCGTTTTATTCGTTTTTATAAATTCAATCACTTTATTGTTATGCACACCATATCTTATGCTCGCGCCTAAAACAAATTTGTCGTATTTGGTGATGTCTTCCTTAAAATCATCAATTGAAAATAAATCGACCTGTTGATTATTTTGTTGGAGAACTTCTCTTAATTTGTTACAAATTTTAAGCGTTTGTCCGTCAACTGTTGAATACACTATTCCAATTTTAGCGTTCATCTCAATCATTTAAAAATTAATTTCTTTTTATGGGTTTACAAAAGCATTTTGAAAACGACGACAAATGTACGAAAACTACTCGCGATTTTGTTAAATTAATCCCTTCAAAAAGAATTGAGCCAAAAAAAACCAGTCAATATTGACTGGTTTTAATTTCTTTAAAGACAACGAATAAATATTAAATTACTTTTACATTCACTGCGCTTAATCCTTTTTTTCCTTCTTCGAGTTCAAATTCAACTTCATCTCCATCACTAATTTTGTCAATTAATCCGGTAATGTGTACGAAGTAGTCTTTTTTTGATGTTTCCTCGGTGATAAATCCAAATCCTTTTGCTTGGTTGAAGAATTTTACTGTTCCTTTTTTCATTGTTAAAAAATTAATTAAAGCACTAAAGTACTAATAATTGCCCATGTTTCTGAGTTTTTTTGAGTTATTTTTAAAAAATAATATTTTATGAGTTATTAGTGCCTAAAGTTTAGAGTGCCTAAAATGCCTAAAGTTAAATAAATTCCAATTTTAAGAGTGAATTAAAACGCTTCGTTTTTTTACTTTTTCATACAACTATTTATTTTTAATCAAATTGAGTAGTTTTGGATATTGAAAATTTATTTTATTTTATAACTCGAAGTACTTCAAACTCAAGGCGCTTTAAGTACTGATTGGTTGTAATATTTAATTAATCCACCACATCCGTCAATTCTTTAAAAATTTGTTTTGGATTTTTATTTTGGTATAATATTCCATAAACAGCATTAATAATGGGGGTTCTTGCCTTGTTTTTTTCATTTATTAAGTAGGCGCTTTTCGTGGCATAATAACCTTCGGCAATCATACTCATTTCCATCATCGCACTTTTAACGGTATATCCTTTACCTATCATATTGCCAAACATTCTGTTTCTGCTAAAAATGGAATATCCGGTAACCAATAGATCGCCCAAATATGCGGAATTGTTGATATTGCGTTTCATTTTATGCACTTTTCTTATAAAACGTTTCATTTCACGAATGGAATTTGACATTAAAACCGCCTGAAAATTATCTCCATAACCCAATCCATGCGCCATACCGGCCGCTATTGCATAAATATTTTTAAGCATGGCCGCATATTCAGTGCCAATAATATCGTCAGAAGTTTTTGTTTTTATATAATTACTTGATAGGTATTTACTTAAAAGATCTGCTTTTTTGGCATCCTGACAGGCGATGGTTAAGTAGGACAAACGTTCCATGGCAACTTCTTCCGCATGACAGGGACCGGCAATAACGCCAATATTTTTAAAAGGAATTTTATAGTTTTTATGAAAATGTTCGCCTACAATCAATCCGCTTTCGGGAACAATTCCCTTGATGGCCGAAAACACAATTTTTGAGGAGAGCTCTTCCGTAATTTTATCCAATTCCTCTTTTAGAAATGCAGAAGGGATGGCAAAAATTAAAATATCTCCATAACGAACCAACTCATTAATATCACTTGATAAATATAACTTTTTCCCGTCAAGCTCGGCAGAACTCAAGTAATTTGGATTGTGCTCGTTTTCCTTGATATAATCAATGGCGCTTTGATTTCGCATATACCAGCCAACCTGTTCGATGTTTTCACACAGCATTTTTACGATGGCCGTTGCCCAACTTCCGCCGCCAAAAACAGCAATTTTAGGGATTGTATTCATTTTATAAACTTTTAGAGACCAAAAGTAAAAAAACTAAATTAAATGCCCTCCTAAAATTGTGAAACTACCATTTTAAACATCAAAAATTATTTTATTGATACAATTTATGTCTCTAAATATTGAATGTTTATAAATTTAAGCTTGTGTTTATTTAGACTTAATATGTATTGTTCGATAAAAACATAAATCAAATAATAATTTTATATATTTACGCATAACAAAATTCTTTTTTGTTAACAACCCCAATCTTTTTCATAGCAATTTTCCCTTACCGTTTTCGGTGAGGGTTTTTTTATTACATTTGAACTTGGTTGAAAGTGTGCAATGGATAGGTAATTTTTTTTCAGGAAAAAACGGAATATCTAGGGAAAAATCACTTACAAATCTTAAAATCCTCGTATTAATAATGGTTTATGTGAATAGCGCACATAATTAATACTTTTGTTCATTTATGCTTTAATCATATTTACACTAAAATTCACCATTGAGCGCACTTAAACGATTTTTTAAAGACACTATTATCTACGGAATTGCTGCGGTTTTGCCGAGAGTGATTAACTTTTTGCTGGTTCGCATACATACCGATGCCTTGCCTGCAAGCGATTATGCCGAAAACACCAACTTTTATATTTGGATTGCCTTATTTACGGTGTTGTTAACATTTGGGATGGAAACTGCCTTTTTCAGATTTTATAAGGTCGAAGAAAAAAAAGACGCGCTCATTTCAACCTCATTTATAAGTGTTTTTATTGCCGCGCTGGTGTTTATAGCGGTCACTTTTTCATTTTCCGACTTTTTTACCAATTTATTCGACTTCAGCTAAAATCTGTTGCAATT
>DAIQBF010000065.1:2466-13512 GCA_036781305.1 Lutibacter sp. | reverse complement strand
ACAACACAATAACTTGGGAAACGATTTGGGTGTATTTATTGAAAATGAAATGAGACCCAACATTGAAGCTTCCTTGCTGAAAAAAAACATCAATATCACGCCTTATGTCAATGTTTGGGGAACAACACCAGAAGCCGGTTTTAGCCAGTTTTTCGACAGTCCAAGATATTCAACAGGTTATACAACGATGTTCAATACTTTGGGAATGATGGTGGAAACCCATATGCTGAAACCCTATAAACAACGTGTGGAGGAAACCTACAGTTTGTTGGAGTCGGTCATTGATTTCACTATTGAAAATGGCACTAAAATTAGAGAGCTTCGCAACAATGCCGTTGCAAAAATTTTGGCAAAAAAAACTTATCCCATTTCTTTTGAATTGGATAAAAACAACTACACAATATTGCAGTTTAAAGGCTACGAAGGAAGTTATATCAACAGCAAAGTGACCAATGGCAAACGTTTGTTTTACGACCGGACAAAACCTTACACAAAGCCTGTAAAATATTTCAACAATTTTGTTCCTTCAAAAGAAATAATCATCCCAAAAGCCTATATTTTAAAACAAGGCTGGTGGAAAGTTTTGGAACGATTGAAAGATAACAATATTGAATATGTTGTTTTCAAAAACGACACAGCAATAATTGTTGAAGAACAACATATTAAAGATTACAAAACTAGCACAAAACCTTTTGAAGGACATTATCCGCATTTTAACACAACCATTTCATCCGAAACGAAAAAAGTGTTGTTTCAAAAAGGAGCTATTTATATTCCCACGCAACAAAATGGTGTTCGTTATATTATAGAAACCTTAGAAGCCGAAGCGACGGATTCCTTTTTTAACTGGAATTTTTTCGATACTGTTTTGGAGCAAAAAGAACACTTTTCCTCCTACATTTTTGAAGATATTGCAGAAAAATTATTACAAGAAAATCCGACCTTGAGAGATTTGCTGCATCAGAAAATGAAAACAGACAAAGATTTTGCCGAAAGTCCGGAAGCACATTTGGATTTTGTGTACAAAAATTCTCCTTACTATGAATCGGCACATTTAAAATTGCCTGTTTATAAAGTATTTTAAATGCTGTTTTTTTGAATTAACAATTCCCAATAGCCAATAGCAATCCATTTTTTTAAACTTATAAGGCTGTCTAAAAAGTATTGAAAACCGTCATTCTGAACTTGTTTCAGAATCTCATCTTGCTGATTTTCAATTATTATGAGAACCTGAAATCGAAGATTCACGAATACATTATGAGATAAATAATGAATTAATGAGTAAACAAGTTCAGGTTGACGAAAATTTCACTTTTTAGACAGCCTCATTTTTTCAAATCCAAATTTTTCATGCAAAGCGACACTTGCTTCATTGGGAAGAAAAATTTAGGCACTCCAAACTTTAGGCACTAATCAGTAGCAATTCATATTCTATCCGAAAGGCAGATACTATTCAGGCCATTCAATGGTGTCATCATCAATAAAAAAAGGCGTCCACTGAATTTCATCCAAAATCCCGTCATTGATCCAAAGATTAACAGATTTTTCCTCAATTTCAATCACTTTTTGGTCTTCATTATCATCCTCTGAACAATCTTCAAGACTCCATTCTCCCAAATCCATTTCGTCCAACTCCTCTATTAATCCTTCCTGATTCAGTCCAATTAAACTTTTTCCTTCCAATTCATAAAAATCATCATTTACAGAAATCATAATTAATTTCCAGTCCTCTTCCTCATCAAAACTGAGCGAAAGCAACAATTCGTCATATTGCCAAGATTCCGTCAAGTCCTTTTTAGAATCCGAATGCGAATACTTGTCGATAAATGAAGGTTTTCCCAGCATTAATTCCACTTCTTTTCTGGTCATACCAAATTTTAGGTTCCCCAATCCGTAACCAAGTTTTATTTCTTTGAGCGCTTTTTTCATAATTTTATACGTTTTAAAAATACTAACAAATCTAATGGATTATTTTTCTATTTACCGCCAAAATCTGACTTCTAAACCATTAAATAATTTATATTTCAAATCTTGAAAAAATATCTGATTAATTTATTTTTTTGCCTATCATTAAAAATACGGGATATTTTCTTACTTTTTTGTCGATTTCTTTTTCAATCACTAAAGGTATTTCATTGTAAGCAATTTCAAACCCATTTTTTAATAAAACAGCACTTAATTCTTCCCTGTCAAAACCATTATGGCCATCAAAACCTGGTACATTAGAGTGAAAAGAACCATCTTCTTTAACCAAATCTGCAATGCACAAATAACCATCTGTTTTCAGCATTGTATTGAATATTTTTAAAATCTTGTTAGTGTCGTCTATATGATGAAGTGTCATCAACGTATAAATTACCTCATATTCATTTTCAGTTACCGTAAACCCATCTTCTAACAAATCGATAAAAAGTGGTTTAAAATTCTTAATATTTTCATTGGCTATTTTTTCCTGCAAAACTTTAATCATTCCCTCAGAAGTGTCGGCAAGGGTAATTGTCCCAAAAAAATCTTTTAATTGATAACTCAACAACCCTGTTCCGCAGCCAAACTCAAAAGCATTCATTGTTTTATTTGGCCGAATAAAATCGGTTATTTCTTTTGCAATGGTTGTGGCTCTTTCTATTTTTTTTGGGTCATTATCCCATTCTTTAGCTTGTTTGTCGAAATGCTTCATTATTTTTTAATTTTATTAGTTCCAAATAAATTTCTCAACAAATATAAGTGTTTATCATTAGTCTTATATCCAGAATTATCATAAATAATAAGTAACATCTATTACATTTTACCCTTTAAGAAGTTAATATCCAATCAGACCTCACATTAAAAAAGTTTCAAAATCAACCTGCTTATTAAGACCACAATTACGATGAAAATTAGTATTTTGCGGCTTTAAAAAATATTTTATTAATGAAAGTATGTATTGCCGAAAAACCAAGTGTTGCGCGTGAAATTGCTGCTGTTTTAGGTGCAAATACCAAACACGACGGTTATTTTGAAGGGAATGGATACGCGGTTACTTTCACATTCGGACATTTATGCACCTTGTTTGAACCCAACGATTACAAATCGCATTGGAAAAGCTGGGATTTAAACAATTTACCCATGCTTCCAGAAAAGTTTGAAACCAAAGTGGTGGACAATATTGGCATCAAAAAACAATTCAACATTGTTAAAAGTCTGTTCGACAAAGCCAGTTTAATTATCAATTGCGGAGATGCTGGGCAGGAAGGAGAATTAATTCAGCGCTGGGTAATTCAGCAGGCAAACTATAAAGGAGAAGTCAAACGTTTGTGGATTTCCTCTTTAACTACGGAAGCCATCAAAGAAGGTTTTGAAAATTTAAAGCCATCAGAAAACTACGACAATTTATATTATGCTGGTTATTCAAGAGCCATCGGCGATTGGCTATTGGGAATGAATGCCACAAGATTATACACCTTAAAACACGGCGGAAACAAACAGGTTTTATCCGTTGGAAGAGTACAAACGCCCACTTTGGCTATGGTGGTTAATCGATTTAAAGAAATAGAAAATTTTGTGCCGCAACCTTATTGGGAACTGCAAACACTTTACAGGAAAACGCTTTTTAATTGTGAAGAAGGGCGCTTTCAAAAAAAGGAAGATGGCGAATTGCTCGCGAATAAAGTAAAAGAAAGCGATTTTGAAATTGTTTCCATTACCAAGAAAAAAGGAAAAGAAAATGCGCCGAAATTATTTGATTTAACCGGATTGCAGGTTTATTGCAACAATAAATTTGATTTTTCCGCTGATGAAACCCTTAAAATAGTCCAAAAATTATACGAACAAAAAGTGGTTACTTATCCAAGGGTTGACACCACATTTTTGCCTGATGATGTGTATCCGAAAGTGCCCGAAATTTTAAAAAACCTGGCCAATTACCATACATTGACTTCGCCTTTACTGGGAAAAAAAATAAAAAAATCATCGTTGGTTTTTAACAGCAAAAAGGTAACCGATCACCACGCCATCATTCCAACCGGTGTCCAAATTAATTTGCCTTACAGCCAACAACAGGTTTACGACATTATAACCAGACGTTTCATTGCTGTTTTTTATGATGATTGTACCGTTTCAAACACTGCAGTTATTGGCGTAGCGGCTGATGTTACTTTTAAAACAACCGGAAAAGAAATTCTTGAAAAAGGATGGCGGGTTGTATTCGCCACTTCGGCTCCGCTCAGTGCAAGTGCGGAAAAATTGGAGACAGGAATCCTGCCAAATTTCATAAAAGGAGAAAAAGGGCCGCATGAACCTTCCTTTTTGGAGAAAGCCACAAAACCGCCCAACTTATTTTCTGAAGCCACTTTGCTTCGGGCGATGGAAACTGCCGGGAAACAAATTGATGATGATGAATTGCGGGAATTGATGAAAGAAAATGGGATTGGCCGACCGTCAACCCGCGCAAATATTATTGAAACACTTTTTAGAAGAAAATATATTATCCGAAATAAAAAGCAAATTTTACCCACGCAAACCGGAATTCAATTGATTGATATCATCCAAAGTGAATTGTTAAAATCGGCAGAATTGACTGGACAATGGGAGAAACAGCTTAAAGAAATTGAAAAGGGAACCTACAATGCCGGGACTTTCATAAAAAATATGAAAAAGATGGTTGACCATTTGGTTTATGAGGTTCGTTCCGAAAAAATAAGGGCAAATATTTACCATCATGAAGTTGCCAAACAGGTTCCTAAAAAAAGTACGGTAATTTCTACAGGCATTTCCTCAGAAAAATGTCCGAAATGCAAAAAAGGAACTATTCTCAAAGGAAAAAGTGCTTATGGCTGCAGTGACTATGTGAACGGCTGTGATTTCAGATTGCCTTTTAGTTTTCTCGATAAAAAAATATCGGAAAATCAATACATCCGCCTGTTACAAAAAAAATGCACCGTCAATTTAAAAGGTTTTAAAACGGAAGTTGGAGAAACGGAAGGTTTAATCCGTTTTGATGAACAATTTAATTTGATTTTGGAAGAGAAGAAAACGTCAAAAAAGTCAAATGAAGTTCCAGATAAAATCGCTTGTCCGAAATGCCACAAAGGAACTATTTTAAAGGGGAAATCAGCTTATGGCTGCAGCGACTATAAAAATGGCTGCGATTTTATTTTCAGTTTTGCCGACATCAGAAAAAAAGCCGCAGAACAACCACTTTCCAAGGAATTGGTTTACGCTATTTTGAATGGAAAATCCTAACGAAAATCAACTTCATCGGCATTTTATAATTTACAAACCTTATGGTTATTTAAGTCAGTTTGCGAATAATGACATCAGCAAACACAAGAAAAAACTATTGGGCGAATTTTACCCTTTTCCCGAAAAAATAATGGCTATCGGTAGGTTGGATGAAAAATCGGAAGGACTTTTATTGCTTACCACCGATGGAAATATGAGTGAATTGGTGAGAAGCAGCAAGGTAGAAAAGGAATATTTTGCTGAAATTGACGGCGACATCACTTTGGAAGCTATTGAAATCCTAAAAAATGGGGTGGAAATCGGTTTTGGCGGCGTAAAATATACCACACAAGCTTGCCAGGTTTTTAAATTAAACGAAGTTCCCAAGTTGCCTGAAAGAGGCAAAAAAATAAGAGATGAACGTCACGGGCCAACAAATTGGATTTCCATTACTTTAACAGAAGGAAAATTTAGACAAGTTCGCAAAATGACTGCCGCAGTTGGTTTCCCAACTTTGAGATTGGTTCGTGTTCGTGTTGGAAATATTCATATAAATGATATGCAGGCAGGAGATGTGGAAGAAATCAGGAATTTCTATTTATGAATTACGATTTACGATTTTGGATTATTTAATTATTGGGAGATTGGCTAATTCACTTTTCAACAATCAAACTTTTGCCTATTACCCATTTGCTTATTGTATTTTAATATCCATCTTAAATAAAAATTCAGTACCTTGTTATTATCAAACAAAATCAAATTATCATAATGATTACACTTCAACTAAACGGAGAAAAATACAAAATTGATAATGTTTCCAAAATGCCATAACTCATAGCTATTTGAAGTTTTAATGGCATCTTAAAATCGGATTTGGTTATGAAATTATCGTATAAAACTCACATAAACAATTATTAAAAATTCCAATTTTAAAGCTTCATATAGCTAATTACGATAGGGCTTAAAATAAATTTATCAGTTATGAATGAAATTATAGAAAAACAACAACTATTTTTCAATAGCAATGCAACTAAAAGTATTGAATTTAGAATTCTGCAACTAAAAAAATTAAAAAAAATATTAAAGGCGAATGAAGAAATCATGAATGTAGCCATTTATGAAGATTTCAAAAGGTCTTCTTTCGAAAACTACACTGCAGAACTGGGCTTAATTTTCCATGAAATTGATACAGCTTGTAAAAATCTAAAAAAATGGGCGAAACCAAAAAAGGTTAAAACCAACTTGGTAAATATGCCCGCCAAAAGCTATATAATTGCTGAACCACTTGGAACAACACTTGTTATCGGAGCTTGGAATTATCCATACCTTCTTTCATTAGCGCCGATGATTGCCGCTATTGCTGCAGGAAATACGGTTGTTGTAAAACCAAGCGAAATTCCGGAAAACACAAGTAAAGTTGTTGCCAAGCTAATTAATGAAAATTTCAATCCTGAATTTTTAAAAGTAATTGAAGGCGGAATTGCAGAAACAACGCAATTGCTTAACCAAAAGTTTGATAAAATATTTTTTACAGGCAGTTCTGCCGTCGGAAAAATAGTATATCAAGCTGCAGCAAAAAACCTCACGCCCGTTACCTTAGAACTTGGGGGAAAAAGTCCGGCAATTTTTACGGAAAACTGCAATTTAAAAATAGGCGTTAAACGCATGATCTGGGCAAAGTTTTTTAATGCAGGACAAACCTGCATCGCGCCCGATTATGTTTTTGTCCATGAATCCCAAAAAGAAGCATTCCTGAAATTGGCTGTTTCTGAAATAAAAAAAGCCCGGTATTCTTTTGAAAATGACAATTACGTTCAAATTATCAATAGTAAAAACACCCAAAGAATCATTGACTTGTTAGATCCAACAAAAATTTATTATGGCGGAAACTATGATTTAGAAAAAAGATATATTGAGCCAACCATAATGACAAATGTAACTTTTCAAGATGCTGTGATGCAAGAGGAAATATTCGGTCCTATTTTACCAATGATAACTTATGAAAATTTAGAGGAAATTATATTAAAAATAAAATCACTTCCCAAACCACTTGCCTGTTATTTATTTACAAACGACAACAAGGTAAAAAATAAGATTTTAAATGATATTTCGTTTGGCGGTGGCGCCATAAATGATGCTATAATGCATTTTTCAAACAGTAATTTGCCTTTTGGAGGCGTTGGAAATAGTGGCACAGGATCTTACCACGGTTTGTATGGATTCAATACATTTTCACACTTTAAAAGTATTTTGGAGAAATCTACATTTTTTGAGCCCAATTTAAAATATTCTCCCTACACTAAAAATAATTTAAAAATAATTAAAAAGGTTATCTGAAAATACAATTGGTTGTGTTAAGAATACAAACAATAATTTCGTTCGAAAAATATAAACACTAAAGCAACTTGGCTCGATTTTTTAAATAAATGTGGTTAAATTCTTCTGGATTTTCAACTACATGATATCTTGGGTCATCAATAGCGTTTAGAATAACTTCTTCAAATTTAGGATTGCTTTTATAAAGCAATTGCTTACACTCGTCACTTAAATGTTTTAATCGAATTGTTTTGCCTTCTGATCGATACTTTTCAACAATATTAAAAATAGCTTCCAAGGCAGAATGATCACTAATTCGGGATTCCATAAAATCTATTTCAACCTTCTTCGGATCATTTTTAACATCAAATTTTTCATTGAAAGCGGTTATTGAACCAAAAAACAAAGGTCCCCAAATTTCATAAACTTTTGTGCCATCTTCCCTAAATGTTTTGCGTGCTCGAATTCTTATTGCATTTTCCCAAGAAAACACCAAGGCGCTAACAATGACGCCCGCTATAACAGCAATAGCCAAATCAAACAATACTGTTAATAATGACACTAATATTAAAACAAATAAATCGGTTTTTGGTATTTTATTTAAAATTCTGAAGCTACTCCATGCAAAAGTTCCAATTACCACCATAAACATGACACCAACCAGTGCCGCAATTGGAATTCTTTCTATATAAGGTGCCCCAAATAATATAAATAATAACAGCATAACTGCAGCAACAATACCTGACAATCTTCCTCTGCCGCCACCGTTAATATTGATAATTGACTGTCCAATCATTGCGCAACCACCCATACCTCCAAAAAGTCCAGTAACAACATTTGCACTTCCTTGAGCAACACATTCTCTATTTCCATTACCGCGTGTATCCGTTAAATCATCGATTAAATTCAAGGTCATTAATGATTCTATCAAACCAATTGCAGCTAAAATTAATGAATAGGGCAAAATAAATTTAATTGCTTCCCAAGTAAATGGAACTTTAGAAAAAGTCTCTAATTTTAATGACGGCAAACCACCTTTCAAACCATTACCGCCTCCATCTCTAATAAATGAGCCAACTGTAGCCACATCAAAATTAGCAACAATAGCAATTGCGCTCACCGCAAGTATTGCTATTAAAGCTTCGGGCAATTTTTCAGCTTTTTTAATTTTTGGCAATCCCCACATGATTAACATGGTTAATGCAACCAAACCAAGCATTAAATATAACTGATTTCCCGGCAGCCAAACTTTTTCACCAGCAACCGTTTTTTTAAACATTCCCAATTGTGAAAGGAAAATAACAATGGCCAAACCATTTACAAACCCCATCATAACCGGATGCGGAATTAAACGCACAAATTTTCCAAGTTGTAAAACACCTGCTAAAATTTGAATAAAACCCATTAAAATAACTGTTGCAAACAAATAATACAAACCTAAATTTTCATCAGCAGCGCCCATTGCATTGCCTTCTGCCACCAATGAAACCATTACAACGGCTAGAGCGCCAGTTGCACCCGAAATCATTCCTGGTCTTCCTCCAAAAATAGCCGTTATCAATCCAACCATAAACGCAGCATACAATCCAACTAATGGGTCAACGCCTGCAACGAAAGCAAATGCGATAGCTTCCGGAACTAGTGCCAAAGCGACAGTTGTTCCGGAAAAAATATCATTTCTTACATTTGATACTCGTTTTCTAATAAATTCGGTCATAGGTAAATAATTTCAAAAGGCGGCAAAGGTAAGGTAATTATTTGTACCGGGAACTAGTGTTTAACTACCTATGAAACAACAATTTAATGTTTTCGTAGGTATTTTTGAGCGCTTCAACTGATGCGCCTTCATTTTTAAAAACAACTTGTTCAATTCCTTCTTCTAATTGTGGAGTTAATTCCCCATCGTAATCCGAATACATTAAAAACCAATAGGTAGTTTTTAAAATAATTTTGCCTTTCTCTTTATAAATATGGTAGGTGGTTTCCAAAGGTTTTACAATTTGAAGATTTGTGATACCGCATTCTTCTTCAACTTCGCGAACAGCACAAGCTGAAATAGATTCCCCTTTTTCCAATTTTCCTTTAGGCAAATCCCATTTGTTAAAACGGTAAATAAAAAGCACTTCATTATTGGCATTTACAACCTTCCCTCCTGCCGCTTTTTGACTTTTGAAATAAGATTGGAATTTTACCCAAGATGCTTCAAGGTTTTCACAATACAAAGAAATGCCATCTAACTTATTCTGAAAAATTTGGGAAACAATTTCATCAACCTGAATGCTTTCAAAATTAACCAGGTTAAAATTTGTTGTATTTTTCCTATTATCTGTCAAAAATATTGGACAGTCATTCACAAAAACTTTATACATTTGCGTTATGATTTTGAACAAAGATACCGCAAAAAAAACAGCCGCGCTTTTGTTGCAGATAAAAGCAATTAAATTACAGCCTAATGACCCGTTTACTTGGGCTTCAGGATGGAAATCGCCTATCTATTGCGACAACAGAACCACCCTTTCTTTTCCTGAAATACGGACTTATCTCAAAGAAAATATAGCCAAAATTATTGAGCAGGAATACGGCAAACCCGATGTTATTGCGGGAGTTGCCACCGGTGCCATCGCCATTGGAATGTTAGTGGCCCAGGAGTTAAATATTCCATTTATATATGTAAGGCCCGAACCAAAAAGCCACGGAAGAAAAAACCAGGTTGAAGGATATTTGGAAAAAAATAAAAATGTGGTGGTTATTGAAGATTTGATCAGCACGGGAAAAAGCAGTTTAAATGCTGTAAAAGCGCTGCAGGAAGAAGGCGCAAACGTTAAAGGAATGGTGGCCATTTTTTCTTATGGATTTGACATCGCAAGAGAAAATTTTAAAGAAGCCAACGTAAAATTGCACACCTTAAGCAATTATGATTATTTGTTGGAGCAATCGCTGGACAATCATTATATTACAGAAAAAGAATTAGAAACACTTAAACAGTGGAGAGAAAATCCGAGTGAGTGGAAACAATAAATTAATAATTATGAATTTAGAAAGTAAAAAATCAGTCGTAAATAAATCTCAAAAAGATTTTTTTGAATTTTTAACCAACCTGCAAAACTTCGAAAAATTGATGCCTTCAACTATTGACAAATTTGAAGTTGATGGAGAATCATTTCTTTTCAGTTTAAAAGGAATGCCGGAAATTAGACTTGTGATCAAGGAAAAAAACGAGTTCGACAAAGTGGTATTGAGTGCCGCAAGCAGCAAATTAAATTTTTCTTTAACCGCCTTAATTCAGCCTATTTCAGAAAATACCTGTGAAGCACAATTGCTTTTTTCGGGAGATTTCAATCCGATGATGGCGATGATGGTAAAAAGTCCGCTTCAAAAATTTATTGACACCTTGGCTGAAAATTCAGAGAAATTATAAATATTAAATTTCCTTTTAACGACTCGCAAATTTAATTTCCTTGAAGTTAAATATACGGGTTTTTTCGTTTTCTTTTTCAAACTTTTTCTATTTTTTTTTTTTTTTTTAATGAT
>DAIQBF010000065.1:0-2456 GCA_036781305.1 Lutibacter sp. | reverse complement strand
AAATATGCGGGTTTTTTCGTTTTCCTGTTCAACCAGCAATTTACCGTCTTCAAATACATCTACTATTTTTCCCAAAAATATAGTTCCGTTTATATCTTCAAACATCGTTGGTTTTTCGAACCTATAAAGTGATTTTAAATATAATTCTTTTAATTGTTTAAATTTTTTTTCTTCCACATACCCCATAAAGTTTTGAATTGAGGTTACAATGGTTTCTAAGAGTTGGTCGGTATCAAAAAATATTCCTGTAACATTTTTTAATGACGTCGCATTTCCTATAGCTGCAGGAAATTGTTCTTGATTTACATTTAGTCCAATACCAATTACCGATTGTCTAATGGTATTGCCGCTAACTATATTTTCAATTAAAATTCCGGCAAGTTTGTTATTCTCTGCCAAAATGTCGTTTGGCCATTTAATAAATAATGGCGATGCGATATGCGCTTGAAGAGCCTCCAATAACCCTAAAGAAACAGCCATACTTAAATAAAATCGATGTTTAATTTTAAATGCTGAAAATCTTATTAATATACTGAATGTCAAATTCTTACCTTCTTCTGAATGCCAGGCCGCGCCCATTTGTCCTCTTCCGGAAGATTGATACCTTGCAGATACTACCGTGTAATTTTTAACATCATTTTCAACGGCAAGCTTCTTCAAGTAAAAATTTGTGGATTCAATGGCATCAAGTTTGATAATATTCATTTGGTATAGATTATTTTAGCAAAGTTACTTTAGGCACATTATGTTATAAAAAAATAATAACTTTGCACAAAACTAAAAAAAAATTAATGGCAAAAAAAAATAATAACGCAGACGACTTAATTGTAGCAATTTTAAAGGCGATAGATGATGCAAAAGGTGTAAACGTTCAAATTTTGGATTTGAGGGAAATTGACAATACAGTTTGTGATTATTTTATTACATGCACAGGAACTTCAAACACCCAAGTAAATGCCATTTCGGGCATTATACAAAAACAAGTAAGTAAAACAACACATGAAAAACCTTGGCACGTTGAAGGCGAAGGTATTGCCGAATGGATTTTATTGGATTACGTAAATATTGTTGTTCACGTATTTCAAAAACACATACGTGAATATTATGATATTGAACGTTTATGGGGCGATGCAAAAATCACATTGATTGCTTCAACAAATTAATTTAATAAATAATTGAAAAAACAAATGACTCAGAAGACTAAAAATACGCCAAATAACAAAGGCATAAAACCCCCAAAATTTAATTTTTATTGGATTTATGGCGGCATATTCGTTCTATTCCTTGTTTATCAATTTTTTAGTGCCGGAGATTTATCCTCTAAAAATTTGAGCCAAAATGAATTTAATACAATTCTGACAGACAATGATATTTCCAGAATTGACATTGTAAACAAAAATATTGCCAATATCTATATTAAAAAAGAAGCGCAAGACAAGGAAAAACATAAGAAAAACAAAAACTCTTTATATGCCGGCGATGCACCAATGTATTCTTATTCCTTCGGTGATTTACAAAATTTTGAGAAGGAATTAAGTGCAGAAAAAGAGGCAAAGAAATTGGATTTTGATGTTAAGAATGTTGAAAGAACCAATTTTTTTGAACAAATATTAATGTACTTACCTTTTATATTTTTAATTGGTTTGTGGATTTATTTTATGAGAAGAATGTCGGGCGGTGGCGCTGGAGGTGCTGGCGGACAAATTTTTAGCATTGGAAAATCCAAGGCAAAATTATTTGATCAGGACCAAAAAGTAAAAACTTCCTTTAAAGATGTAGCCGGATTAGAAGGTGCAAAAGAAGAAATTCAGGAAATTGTGGACTTCTTAAAAAGTCCGGACAAATATACTTCACTTGGTGGTAAAATTCCGAAAGGAGCCTTATTGGTTGGCCCTCCAGGTACAGGTAAAACATTATTGGCTAAAGCTGTTGCGGGTGAAGCGGGCGTTCCATTTTTCTCACTGTCAGGTTCAGATTTTGTTGAAATGTTTGTAGGAGTTGGGGCTTCCCGAGTTCGGGATTTATTTAAACAGGCTCAACAAAAAGCGCCTTCCATCATTTTTATTGATGAAATTGATGCCGTTGGGAGATCACGTGGAAAAAACAATATCACTGGAGGCAATGACGAAAGAGAAAATACTTTAAACCAGTTGTTGACCGAAATGGATGGTTTTGGAACCGATACCAATGTTATTGTAATTGCAGCAACCAACCGAGCAGATGTATTGGACAAAGCATTATTGAGAGCCGGTCGATTTGACCGTCAGATATATGTGGACTTGCCAAATTTAACGGAACGAGAAGCTATTTTTAAGGTTCATATAAAACCTTTAAAACTTCATAAAGATGTTGATATTAATTTTTTATCACAACAAACACCTGGGTTTTCGGGAGCTGATATCGCAAATTTATGTAATGAAGCGGCTTTAATTGCTGCCAGAAAAAGTAAAAAAGCA
>DAIQBF010000064.1:0-13704 GCA_036781305.1 Lutibacter sp. | reverse complement strand
GTGGTTACGGCACATCGTTATGATGCCAACCGACTTTCGGTATTTAAATTTTTGAAGGAAAAAATTGCCAAAGGAAGGCAGGTTTATGTGGTTTACCCTTTAATTAATGAGTCCGAAGCGATGGATTATAAAGATTTAATGGATGGCTACGAAAGCATTACACGTGAATTTCCCAAACCAAACTACCAAATCAGCATTATGCACGGACAAATGAAAGCCGAAGACAAAGCTTATGAAATGCAGCGTTTTCAAAAAGGGGAAACGCAAATTATGGTGGCAACCACAGTGATTGAAGTGGGTGTGGACATTCCCAATTCAAGCGTTATGGTAATTGAAAGCGCCGAACGTTTTGGCTTGTCGCAACTACATCAGCTGCGCGGAAGGGTTGGGCGGGGTGCGGAACAGAGCTATTGCATCCTCATGTCGAACTTTAAATTGTCTGCCGATGCAAAAGTGAGGTTAAAAACCATGGTGGAAACCAACGACGGATTCAAGATTGCGGAAGTGGATTTAAAATTAAGGGGTCCGGGGAATTTGATGGGAACACAGCAAAGCGGCATCCTGAACCTGAAAATCGCCGATATTGTTAAAGATGCCAATCTGCTAAAAACCGCACGGACAATGGCGATGGAACTGTTAAACAAAGATCCTGATTTAAATGCACCAGAAAATAGATTTATAAGAGTTGCCTATCGGGAACTGAATAGGGACAGTACGCTTTGGGTAAATATAAGCTAACAAAAAAGGGTTTCTAAAAAGTTAATTTTTTAAAGAGAACCATTTGCCAACTACAGCATTTATTTCAAATTTAATTTAACTTTTTAGAAACCCTTAAAGAACAATAAAACAAATCAATCAATCAATCAATCAATATTATATTTTAAAACCAGCTGCTTTTAGTACTGGTTATTTTTTCTAAAATTCTATTTAACAATGATACAACTTTGTTTTTGGCCGAACTGTTAAAGAAATTATAAATTAAATTTCACAAGCAAAAATTAAAAGTTTCAAGCAATTATATTTCCCCATTGAGGGTTAGATGTAATGACACGTCATTGCGAAGGAGCAACGTAATAAAATGGAGTGGCGACTGCGGCCTGCCTGCCGGCAGGCAATCTGTTGCTTATTAATCAAATTTAGCATGAACACTGCTCAAAATAAAACCTCTAGTTCCCAAACTTCTCTTCAACAAAAAAACAAAAATGAATCTAAACAACTGAATTGTATTTTTTATCTTTGCAACTCGTTAAAAAAAGAAACATACATGAAAATATCATACAATTGGTTAAAACAATTTTTGAAGATAGATTGGGAAGCTGAAAAAACAGGAGAATTGTTAACCGATTTGGGCCTTGAAGTGGAAGGAATAGAAACTGTTGAATCCATAAAAGGAAGTTTGGCCGGTGTGATAGTAGGTAAAGTTTTGACCTGCATCCAGCATCCAAATGCCGACCGATTAAAGATCACTACCGTAGCTATAGGAAACGGGGAGCCATTGCAAATTATTTGTGGAGCACCCAATGTGGCAGTCGGACAAACAGTGCCCGTAGCAACTATTGGAACAAAGTTGTATGATGAAAAGGGTGATGGTTTTGTGATTAAAAAAGGGAAGATTAGAGGGGAAGAAAGTCATGGAATGATTTGCGCCGAAGATGAATTGGGCATAGGAACCGACCACGACGGCATTATGGTGCTTGATGATGCGCTGATTGCGGGGACTTCTGTGGCGAACGTGTTTGAGGTGGAATCTGACCAGGTTTTTGAAATAGGATTGACACCAAACAGGGCAGATGCTATGAGTCATTACGGTGTTGCCAGAGATTTGCGAGCCGGTTTATTGCAACAGCAGATTTCATTAGAGTTGATTTCTCCTTCCGTAAGCAATTTTAGGGTTGATGACAGGACGCTGAAAATTGATGTGGTTGTGGAAGATATTGAAAAAGCGCCGCGATATGTTGGCGTGACCATTTCTGAGATTGCCATAAACGAATCTCCTTCATGGCTTCAAAACAAATTGAAAGCCATTGGGGTAAAACCCATAAATAATGTGGTGGATGTGACCAACTATGTGCTTCATGAATTAGGACAGCCATTACATGCTTTTGACACTGTTGCTGTTAAAGGCAATAAGGTTATTGTGAAAACATTGCCGTCGGGCACAAAATTTACAACCTTGGATGGGGTGGAACGCGAATTGCACGAAGAAGATTTAATGATCTGCAATGGCAATGAAGAACCGATGTGTATTGCCGGTGTTTTTGGCGGATTACAGTCGGGTGTATCAGAAAATACCACCTCAATATTTTTGGAAAGTGCCTATTTTAATCCGGTTTCAATTCGTAAAACAGCAAAAAGACATGCCCTTAATACCGATGCATCTTTCCGATTTGAAAGGGGAATCGATCCAAATATTACCAAATACGCCTTAAAACGTGCGGCCAATTTAATCGTGGAAATTGCCGGAGGAAAAGTGTCTTCGGAAATAGTGGATATGTATCCCGTAAAATTCGAAGATTTTCAGATTTTCTTGGCCTATGAAAAAATGGATCGGTTGATTGGTGCCAAAATCCCAAGAGAAACGGTTAAAGACATATTGGCTTCTTTAGATATAAAATTTAACAGTGTTACCGAGGCCGGACTCGGATTGAGTATTCCTTCCTATAGGGTTGATGTGACCCGCGAAGCAGATGTTATTGAGGAAATCCTGCGTGTTTACGGCTATAACAATGTCGAGTTTTCCCACAAACTGAACACCTCAATTTCGTTTTCTGAATTTGAAGGCATTAAAGTTGAAAACGTGGTTGCGAATCAGTTGATTTCACTGGGATTTAATGAAACAATGGCTAATTCTTTGACCAAAGCCGATTATGTTTCGTTGTCGGAAACGCTTAAAGAGGAACACAATGTGGCTATTTTAAATCCTTTAAGCAACGACCTAGGTGTGATGCGCCAGTCTTTGTTATTCAGCGGATTAGAATCAGTTGTTTATAACCTGAACAGAAAAAATTCCGCCTTAAAATTCTTTGAATTCGGGAAATCATACCACCACTTTGAAAGTGGGTATGAAGAGCAAAAACATTTAACGTTATTTGTGACCGGAAACAGAACCAAAGATTATTGGAATTTGGCTCAAAAACCTTCGGACTTCTTTTATCTGAAAGGACTTGTACTGGCTTTATTGCAGCGTATGGGCATCCAAAACATAAAAGTTGCCCCGGTAAAAAGCGATGTGTTTTCCGAAGGAATCTCCTTAAATTCAGGAAAAGTTAAATTGGGTGATTTAGGTATTGTAAAGCGAACTGTTTTAAAAGAATTTGGCATTAAACAAGAAGTTCTGTTCGCTGATTTCAATTGGGAAAATATACTGAAGCTTACGGGAAAAACACAAATCAAAATTTCCGAATTGCCTAAATTCCCTTCGGTGAAAAGAGACTTTGCATTGTTGCTGGATAAGGAAGTCACTTTTGGGGAACTGTACAACTTAGCTTTTCAGGCAGAAAAATTGTTGTTGAAAGAAGTCGATTTGTTTGACGTTTATGAAGGGGAAAACCTAGAAGAAGGAAAAAAATCCTACGCGGTAAGTTTCTTGCTTCAGGATGAAACCAAAACCCTGACCGATGTGCAAATAGACAAAGTCATGCAAAAAATCCAAAGCACCTTCGAAAAAAACCTTGGAGCAACGCTTAGATAAAGAGCCCCCTAACCCCCGAAAAGGGGAACAACCAGCCAACAAAATGAACAATAATTTTTCATAACATTTCTTTTTATCTATTTTTGTGCAAATAAACACCAATGTATAAAAGTTTCATTCGTCCGTTGTTTTTTCTTTTCGATCCAGAAAAAATCCACCATTTTACATTTTCCCTTATAAAATTTGCATGTAAAATACCTGGAATCCCCTTAATTTTTAGAGGCCTGTATCAAATAGCTGACAAAAGACTGGAACGAAAAGTATTTGGGCTCACTTTTAAAAATCCAGTTGGACTGGCGGCGGGTTTCGATAAAAATGCGGCGTTGTACAATGAACTGGCCAATTTTGGATTTGGTTTTATAGAAATTGGAACTGTGACCCCGAAAGCCCAGGCAGGCAATCCGAAAAAGCGCTTGTTTCGATTGATAGAAGACAATGGCATCATCAATCGAATGGGCTTTAACAATCTTGGCGTGAAAGCTGTCATAGAACAACTTAAAAATAATAAAGGCAAAGTGCTCATCGGAGGCAATATTGGCAAAAATACTGGAACGCTACCCGATAAAGTCATAGAAGATTATAAGATAGCCTTTAAAGAACTGCATCCTTATGTAGATTATTTTGTGGTAAACGTGAGTTGTCCAAATGTGGGAACTTTTGCAAAACTGCAGGACAAAGACTACTTGCTCGAACTTTTAAACGAACTTCAAAAAATCAATAACGAGTTTTCAACGCAAAAACCCATTTTACTAAAAATTGCACCCGATTTAAACACAATCCAATTGGATGAGGTAATTGAATTGGTGGCAGAAACAAAAATTGCAGGAGTGGTGGCTTCAAATACTTCCATTCACCGTGAAGGCCTAAAAGCTTCTGCATCGCAATTGACGGCAATCGGAAACGGGGGTTTAAGCGGAAAACCCATCAAAGACAGAAGCACACAGGTGATTAAATATTTGGCCACAAAATCCAATAAAGCATTCCCCATCATAGGTGTTGGAGGGATTCATTCGCCCGAAGACGCTCTGGAAAAATTAAATGTCGGAGCCGATCTGGTTCAAATTTACACCGGATTTATATACGAAGGTCCGGCATTGGTTAAGAGAATTAACAGAGCAATTTTACGCCCCAAAACCTAGATGTCATGAAGTCAAGGATTAAATGGCTCTTTTATAAGTAGTTAAAATTTTAAATCGGGGGCTTTTTTTAGCTATTTTTCTCAAATAGGTTCAATATATTGTTCAAATAAATTTTGTAAATATAACAATATGTCTTTTGGATCTTCAGTTAAAAACAGTTTTGAATCTTGTTTTTTATACTTCCAAGAATACTTTCGTCATTCAAAAATTCTGGTTATTTGCTTGCGACAAATTCTCTGTCAGCCAATAGAAAATTGATACTTTGTTTGTCAAAACGCTCAATATATTTCATGATTAACTTACGGCGTTCCTGCAAATCAGAACTTCCTCGTTTGTCTAACATTTTGAACATTAATGAAATAGCTACGTTTTTTATGGCTAGCTCCAACATTAATAAATTAATCTCCTTCAACCCAATTTTCCAATTGGTTCTATCTAACCCCAATTTCAAATCATCTTTAAAATGATTTTGAAAAACCGAAACCAAAGGTTTGTGTTTACATTCAAGACTGGTGTTCTTCAGAATCGACTTCTTTTGAATCCTCACTATCAGGCTTTTTGTTGAAGGAATTCAAAAAGAAAGTGGCAATGGCTGAAACAATTTCAGGGTTTTTGACGACCATATTTTCAATACTGAGCATTAAAGCGCTGCCTATAAGTTTTTTAAATGGAACTCTTACAACACTTTGAAATAATATTTTTGAGAGATAACCAAATCCCAATCCTACTGAAGTATTTATCAAATTTTCTTTCAAATTTTGAGGCGTTAATGATTCTTTAAAAATATTTTTGAGCATATTTATTGGTTTCACGCTCTCATAGGTCATATAAGAAATCTCTTTCAATAACTGTTCATCTTCAGCCTTTTTATACTCCAATAGTTTTATGGTATCTTCGAGATCGGATAGTGATTGTATTTTTCCCATAATATAAGATTATTGAAGTATTTGTTTAATAATTGAGTCGGCAACTGGCTTTTTAATCCATTTATGAAGATTGAAATGCAACACAATCCCAATTACAAGGTAAAATGCGGCAACAATAAAAAAACCGTAATACAACTTACCTAACAAATCCCCTAACAACAATGCAATTCCTGTACTTAAAATAAGTGTAAAAGCTAAAATTATAAAAATAACAATTAACCTTGATAATAATGAAGGAGCAATAAGTGCTGTTGTTTTCAATAATTTGAGCTTTGTCAGCTCATAAGTCGTTATTCCGTATTCCTCAATTTTCTCTAACAACAGTTCAATTAAACTTTTGGGAGTTTCCATTTTTTTAATTTTAGCTTTTAGGATGGTATCCGTAGTTTGGAAGTCGAATTTAAGAATTAGGGAAAATATAAATTGTATTTTCCCTAATTGTCAATTGCCTTTTCTTAGCTTATTTTGAGTATATGGAGGTTGGCCTAAGCTTCAACACTTTCTCCATACTTAGCCTTTTTTGCTATTTTTTCAGCTTCTTGCTTGGCTTTTTCTGTCACTTTTTCAGCCTCATGCTTGGCTTTTTCAGTCAATTCTTCAGCTTTAAGTTTGGCTTTTTCAGCCATGTGGGTAGCTTTTTCCTTTAGGTCTTCATATTTTTCAGTGATACTGTCAACAAAATCTTCATATTTATCACCTAGTTCATCGGTAAATTCTTCGCTTTTTCTAGCAATTTTTTTTCGTGTTTTGGAACCTTTATTCGGTGCAAATAAGATTCCGAATGTAGCGCCAATGGCAACACCTGCGATAACGCCCAACAATACATTTCCAGTTTTCATAATTTTATGTTTTTATTTAAATTCATCTTAATTTAATAGTCACATTCATATTCTGGACTATTTTTGTGGGGAAAATAGTCCAGAATATAAAAAAATCTCTTTTAAGAAATATCTATCTTTTTTGGTTTTTGTATTTTAGTCTCTTCTTTTTTTGCAAGACTAAATTTCAAGATTCCATTTTCATATTTGGCTTTGATCTTTTCATCCATTACATTTTCAGGAAGCATTAAAGATTTTTCAAAAGAATTGTAGCTAAACTCTTTTCGGGTATAGTTTTCGTCTTTTTCTTCTTTTGATCCAGATTTTCTAGCCAAAATGTTCAAACAGCCGTCAGCGATGTTAACTTCAAAATCTTTTTTATCGAATCCGGGAGCGGCAAGCTCAATTTCAAATTCGGTATTTTTTTCTTTGATGTTTAAGGCTGGTTCATCCATTTTTTTTAGCCATAATTTATCGTTGAGTAAATTACTGGCGTCAAAATCCAATAAATCTGAAGTAAACAGATTTTCCCATGGTCTTTTTCTAAATTTTACAAGTGTCATAATATTATTATTTTAAGTTAAACATAATTTCTAATTCAAATTTAACATCAAATAGATTCCTATAAAATGATTTCCCTCAATTAGGGTATAATTAAATGCGTTTACTTAAAAAGCCAATAACTGACAATGCTAGCGCAATTTAACCATTAAGAAAGATTTTATAAACCCATTCTGGCGCTTAAAAATTTATGATATATATCAATTTTCTTATGGAAATATTGGAAATAAATTGTTTGATGATAATAAAATTAGGTGATAGATTTGAAAATAAACCCTTCATTCTTAGTTAAATATTTTAAGTAACTCTTAAGAAATGGTTAAGATTATTTTAGATTTAAAGACTAATTTTGTAGGATGAGAATTTTAATAGTGGAAGACGAACCTGGAATATCCAATTTCTTGAAACAAGGCTTGCAAGAAGAATCTTTTTCTGTTGACATTGCTGCGAATGGAAACAAAGGCCTTCAATTGGCTTTATCGGGAGATTATGATTTATTGCTGTTGGATTGGATGGTTCCCGGTATTAGCGGAATTGAAGTTTGTCGCCAGTTCAGAAAGGAATTTAAAGACACGCCGGTCATTTTTTTGACCGCCAAAGATACCGTTGATGAAACCATTTTCGGATTGCAGTCGGGTGCCAACGATTACATTAAAAAACCCTTTCATTTTGAAGAACTATTGGAAAGAATCAAGGTTCAATTAAGGCCAAAATCGGGAGAACATTCTATTTTTTATCTTGGAAATATCACCTTAAATACTGGAAATCATCAAGTGTTAAAAAACGGCGAAGAAATTAATTTGACACAGAAGGAGTTTGCGCTGCTGGAATATTTAATAAGAAATAAAGGGACTGTTTGTCGCAGAACCCGAATTATTGAAAGCGTTTGGGACATCCATTTTGAATATAATACGGGTGTTATTGATGTGTATATCAATGCTTTGAGAAAAAAATTACAATTGGGGGAAGATGAAAATTACATTCAAACGGTAAGGGGTATTGGTTATATGGCAAAAGAACTTTAAAAATTAGTGTAATACCAATTAAATATTCAAATGTTGTATTAAAAATTTGAATTATTTTTAGATCAGATTAGGAAGAAAAATTAAGCATAACCTTTGCTACGGTTATTTTTTATGACGACGAATGAGTTAAAAAGAAACAAATTTTATGCGGCATTTGAATATTTAAATGGTATAAGTTCCAGTAGCCAAATAAAATATTTAAAAATGGATTTAAGTTTCAGAAATAGAATTGCACTGCATTATATGATTGCCACAGCCCTCATTGTTGCTGTTATTTTTGGTGTGGTCTTTTTTGTGGTCCAGGAAACGGTTTACCAAAATCTGGACAGTGATCTTACCTATGAAGCCGAAAAGCATACAGGTGAAATTAAAATTATTGGTGACAGCATTCAGTTTATCAACAAGGCAGAATGGGCTGAAATAGAGCATCGAGAAATTCAGGTAAATCCGGTTTTTATTCAAATTTTTGATAAAATCGGGAATTTGATGGACAAATCGCCCAACCTTAAAAGTGATGAACTTCTGTTTAGAAAACAAGAACAGTTTGGTGGGTATTTTAATGAAAAATTAGACAAAAGACCGATTCGCCAAATTCAAATTCCCATTGAACAAAACGGGAAAATAAAAGGCTATGTGGCTGCAGCTATGTCTTTGGAATCATCAAACATGGTGTTTTTGAAATTAAGAAATGTTCTCATAATTTCCTATTTGCTGCTTTTGGTGGGATTGTATTATATTTCGAGATTTTTGGCTGGAAGAAGTATTGTGCCAATCAAAAATATTATAGAAACAACCAACAGAATAACAAAAAACAATCTTAAAGAAAGGGTAGATTTACCTGCCCATAAAGATGAATTGTTTGACTTGTCTTCCAGCATAAACGAATTGTTGCAACGCATAGAAAATGCCATAGAAAAAGAGCGCCAATTTACTTCCGACGCTTCGCACGAGTTGCGAACGCCATTATCATCCTTGCGAGGAACTTTGGAGGTTTTGATCAGAAAACCGCGGGAACAATTTGAATATCAGGAAAAAATAAAGTACGGTCTTTCTGAAATAGACCGAATGACCGCAATTATAGAGCAATTGTTGCTGTTGGCCAGATTGGATTCAAATGCCACAGCAAATAATTTTATTCCTAAAAAAACCATATACCAATCATTGCCAATACTTATAGATGAGATTTTATCACGTTATAAAAATGAAATTTCAGCCAAAAATTTAACATTGGCTTTGGATATGGAAACAACAAGTGAATCTTTGGTGCAACAGTATTATGCCAATATTATTTTGGATAATATTATATGTAACGCCATAAAATATTCCAAGGAAAATTCTAGCCTGCATATGATTGTTTCTGATACTGAAGGTGGAATTAAATGCAAAATTACGGATGAAGGCATTGGAATTAAAAAAGGAGATATTGAAAAATTGTTCAATCCTTTTTTTCGGTCGGAAGCCTTAAATCATAAAGAAATTTCTGGAAATGGACTCGGACTTTCAATTGCCAAAAAAGCTGCAGACGCCATCAATGCAAAGCTTTTTGTGGAAAGTGAATTGGGTGTTGGGACCAACATCACCATAATTTTTATGGCAGTTTTAAAAGAAGGCGTAGAAACCCCATATTTATAGTTGTGTAGTTGCAGCATTTGTATGTCGTTTTAATAAATCAAAATAAAAATATGGGGAAGAATTACTCTTTATTTTATAGTATTTATCAAATTTTTAATAATGAAGTTTGCGATGAGTCCGATTTTAGCGTATAAATTTCTATTTTTGATTTCGATAATTTAATTACAAAAGAGGGATGAACCTAGAAAAAGCCATACAAACCGAAATTGATACCGCATTTCTTTATCACGAAATGGTGAAACTTTCAGTAGATGAAGAACTGAAAATATTTTATGGAGAAATGGCAGCCATTGAAAACAGGCATGTTGAAAATTTCTTTGCTAAAATTGCCGCTTATAATCCAAATTATAAACTTAGTGGTCCATCTCTTAGGGCAAGAATCATTGCCTATTTGGGTAAACGCTTTGGCGACAACATTATTTTAAGCATCCTTACCAATACCGAAAAAAGTTTGTCTTTGGCAGCTTTGCAAAAGAAACAAAAAAATAATGAACCAATCATAGGCAGCGAAGCAAGGCATTTTAACATTCTCAAATCTATGGAATCCTTTACTGGTAGTGGTTTAGGTAAAATTGAGGGAAGACACAGAACTGTTGGCGGAAATGCCTTAAGAGCTGCCGTTTTGGGTGCCAATGACGGTTTGGTATCCAACTTTAGTTTGGTCATGGGCGTTGCCGGAGTTACCATGGAAGGCAACGGCGTTTTAATTGCCGGACTTGCAGGTTTGCTTGCAGGCGCTATTTCTATGGCATTGGGCGAATGGATTTCCGTTCGAAGTTCACAAGAGTTGTATGAACGCCAAATAGAACTGGAATTTGAAGAAATAGAAAACAATCCCGAAGAAGAAAAACAAGAATTGATTCTTTTGTATCGCGCCAAAGGATTTAGCGAACAAGAAGCCACAAATGCCGTAACCCAAATTTGGGATGACCCAGAAAAGGCAAAGCATGTGCTCGTTACGGAAGAGTTGGGCATCAATCCCGATGAATTGGGCGGTTCGGCATGGGAAGCCGCTTTTGCCTCATTTTTTCTATTTATAGTAGGCGCCATTATTCCTGTATTTCCTTTCTTTTTCGCAAAGGGATTTAACGCCATAATTTTTAGCGCCATCGCGAGCACTATCGGTTTGTTTGGAATTGGAGCGGCCATTACGCTGATTACGGGAAAATCATTTGTAAAATCGGGACTCCGACAAGTTTTGTTTGGTTTGGCGGCAGCAGCGGTAACTTTTGGAATTGGCCATATTATTGGCGTGTCAATTGTTGGTTAAAGTCCCCTAACTCCCGAAAAGCCCCCTAGCCCCCAAAGGGAGGACAAAGCGTTAAAAAAATGTTCAGTGAACATTTTTAGCGAATGGGCCAGCTGGAGCGTTAGGCTTTGAAAAGTTAAATATTAAATATTAGATATTAAAAGTTAAATATTAAAAGTTAAAAGTTAAAAGTTGAAAGCTCCGAAGTTCAAATACTGATGTTAAACGAATTAAATTCCCCTCTGGAGAAGCCTGTCCCGCTTTTAGAGCGAGAGGGTTAGGGGTAATGTCATTAAGTTAAGGAAATGTTTGTCATTCCGACAAAGGAGGAATCGCATCAAATAGCATAGCATTATGAGATTCCTCGTACCTCAGAATGACAAAATAAAGGCGTTAAAGTCTTAACTTAATGACATTGGAGTAAGGGGTGTGTAAAAAATAGCTAACAAATAACGTATAAAAAATTCAAAAACAGCATATTATGAACGAAGTGCATTTACATTTGGTGGTTAATCATTTGCCTATTGTTGGTGTTTTGATTGGTTTATTGGTTCTGTTAACCGGTTCTGTTTTGAAAAAACCAGAAGTAAAAGTTACCGCTTTAGGAATTTTTGTATTCAGTGCTTTGGCTTCAATCGCAGCCTTTTATTCTGGGGAAGGTGCTGAAGAGATCGTGGAAAAAATTCCCGGAATAAGTGAAACTTTGATCAATGCGCACAAAGAATCTGCGGAATTATTTTTTACCGTAATTTTAATTTTAGGCGGAATTTCACTAATTACCATGTTCTTGGAAATCAAGAAATCTAAATTTGCCAAATACGGATTTGTCTTGGTGTTTGTTCTTTCAGTGGCATCTGGCGTCATCGCTGAAAATGTTGGAACAACCGGAGGTGAAATCCGACATTCAGAAATAAGGAATGATGCTAATTTGATCCAAATCCATTCAGATGACGATGATGACGATGATGATTAACCAAGTTTTATTGGGATTAAGAAAACAAAACTCCAACAAATTGAATTTAAAAATTCCCCGATAGCGTTGCCTCGGGGATAGCCTGTTTCAAGAAATTTTTTATTTGCACCCAATCGGTAATATATTATAAAATTGTATATTTGCACACTTATGAACAGAAGTGATATTAAGGAAATAAAGGAGTTGTTTTCCACACCTCAAAATGTAGTGATTGTGCCACATAAAAACCCAGACGGAGATGCCATTGGCGCTTGTTTGGCGATGTATCTTTATCTGAATAAAAAAGGACATAATGCTACGGTTGTCTCCCCAAATGATTACCCCAATTTTTTAAAATGGCTTCCGGGATCAAATGATACGTTAAAATTTGATATGCAAAACAGGCAATCAAAAAAGGCCATTGAAGAAGCCTCCATCATTTTTTTGCTGGATTTTAATGCTTTGAACAGGGTGGGTGATGACATGGAAAACACCCTGAAAGAATTTACGGGTATTTTTATGATGATTGACCACCATCAGCAGCCTGAGGATATTGCAAAATACTTATTCTCTGACACTTCTATTTGTTCAACCTGCCAGATGGTGTATCATTTTTTGGAAAAGTTACATGATGTTGAAGTTATAAATGCTGCTATTGCCACTTGTATTTATACGGGAATTATGACCGATACCGGTTCGTTTAGATTTCCTTCAACCACAAGTACCACACACAGAATAATTGCCGATTTAATTGATAAAGGTGCAGACAATGCCAAAATTTATAACAATGTTTACGATACCAATTCGTATGCGCGCCTGCAACTTTTAGGCAGAGCGCTCAGTAATTTAATTGTTGTTGATAAACTAAAAACAGCCTATATTACGTTATCACAAAAAGATTTAGATGAATTTGATTTTCAAAAAGGGGATACGGAAGGAATCGTGAATTATGGATTGTCTGTTGAAAATATCATTTTTGCCGCAATTTTTATCGAAGACATTGAACAAAAAATTATTAAGATTTCCTTTAGGTCGAAAGGAAGTTTTTCAGTAAATAAATTTGCCAGAAAGCATTTTAATGGTGGCGGGCATGACAATGCTGCAGGAGGAAAATCAGAACTTTCGCTGGAAGATACTATTACAAAGTTTTTAAATATAATCCCGAAGTTTAAAAACGAATTGCTTACTTCTTATGAAGAATAACTATTTTCTTTTTATTTTTTTAATTTTGATGGTTTCATGCGCAAACCCTGTTCCGCGTAAACCTGTTTTAAGGAAAACGAGCACTTTCTTAGAGGAATCTGTTATGTTCAATAAAACAATGAACCAAAATGAAGAAAAGGCTTTTATGGCGTTCATGGAAAATGATTCGCTTACGGATTATGTAGCTTCGCCATACGGATTTTGGTTTACTTTTAATAAAAAAAAGGAAGATTCATATTTGCCTAAAATTGGCGATCAGATTTTTTATACTTATGCAGTTTACGACATAAATAATGCGGTAATTTACAGTGCCGAAGAAGTTGGGGAACAAACCTATATAGTAGATAAACAAGAAATTATAGAAGGCCTTAGAAACGGACTGAAATTGATGGGTGCTGGAGAGGTGGCAACTTTCTTGTTTCCTTCGCATAAAGTTTATGGATATATAGGGGATAGCAATAAAATAGGAATAAATCAACCATTAATATTTAAAATTCAATTAATTAAA
>DAIQBF010000063.1:0-13715 GCA_036781305.1 Lutibacter sp. | reverse complement strand
AGTTAAGAAATATCCAGTTGAAATCAAAAGAATAATGGCAGCCGCATATTTTAAAAAATATGGGAATAATTTTTTAATCGGTTTATTTTTCAAATTAATTTGGGTCATCACTTTGTTATATGCCTGGTCAACATCATTTTTCTGGATAGACAAATTTAAATCGTGATAACCTTTAACATATTCCTCGAATATTTTCCTCTTTTTAGGAATTTCAAGTAATTTGTTTAATTCTTCCATTTCTTGCTCGGAAATAGTTCCAATAACTATTTTTGTAAAATACTCTTTCATGCTTGTATCATTAATAAATCATCTATTAAAATAACATTTATTACCTAAAGGCTAAAAAAAATTAAAAAACCCCTATTCAATTTTCATATTTATTTTTTTTTATCTTCGCCACCAAACCACAAATCATATTTAATCAGTGTATTAATATTATGGATGACATTACAGCTATAAAGGCCTTAAAAAGTGATGATAAAAAAGCATTCAAATTTCTATTTGAAAGCTATTATAACCGTATTGTTGCCTATATTTTTACCTATACTCATGATAAAATGAAAGCTGAGGACATTGTTCAACAAGTTTTTATTAACCTTTGGGAAGATCGACAAAAATTAGAGACTGTTAGATCCATAAAACCTTATTTGTATAAAATAGCTTATTTCAGATATATAGATAGTATAAAAAATGATAAAAAAAGAAATAAATTACTTGATGACGTGTGGCAACATGCATTAAATGAGCGCATAAATGACGATCAAGAATTTCTAGACCAACGAATTGAAAAACTAAAAGAAGTAATTGATTCGCTTCCCGCAAAATGCAAAGAGATTATAATTTTAAACAAAATAAACGGCATAAAATACAAGGAAATAGCAGAAGAATTGGGTATTTCAATAAAGACTGTTGAAAATCAAATGGCAACTGCATTTAAGAAGATTCGCAAAGCTTTCAAAGAAGACCCTTTATTTCTCTTTATACTGTTTAGGGGAAAGTTATAGTTTTGGTTTTTAATGCAAACTGGTTGCCCCTACCGGGCTTTGATCACTAAATTATTTTATGTTTCTTCAAACATTTAGCTTCTATGGAGTTCTTTTAGCCCCATTTTGATTGAGATAAATCATTTATTGTGAATTTTTATCAGATAACAATAGATTAAAATTTGTGTCCTTTATTTTTTTAATTTATTGCCATAATTGCATCAAAAACGTCGAAAACTATTTGAATTTCTAATACTTATGCTTGCTTGTTAAATTAAATTATGAATATAATAAGAGCCTAATTTCTATTGACAACAATGTAATATTTGAAGTAAAATTTCATTTTAATAGATTAAAAGACATCTAATATATGTGCTACAAATTAATAATTAACTCTTTTGTGGTTGGCAACTTACAGAGGTAGTCGTTACATAGTTGATAGTTGATAAGAACCTTAAAATCTTCATTTTTTGAGAAAGATTCATCAACCATAAATTTTTGATTAAAGACAAACAATCCTTTGTAAATTTCAACATCTTTTAAGTCCTCATATGGATATGTTTTTGGCGGGGTCATCTCCCCTATTAATTTGCTACCCTTTGGCATTATTAGATCAATTTTAGTGGGAATAAAGTAACTTGTCTCCGGCGTTACCTTTGCATAAGCGTGCCAACCTTCCTTTATATTGACTGTTATTTGGAGCGTATAATTGTTTTTCCCATCCTGTTTTAATTCTGCTTTAGCAGTTAGTTCATCATCTTCATTTTCAACCATTTTGTTGGACGTATCATCTTTTTCTTTAACGAAATTTATGAGTGATTCCTCCAGTTCTGGGTGGTTCCAGGTATCAATCTTAAATTTATAACCGCCTAATTCTGTAAAAAACAAATACTCCTTGTAAGTTATTAACCAATTGCGCCATTTAGAGGCCGTATTGAAATCATAATCTGTATATCGTTTTAAAATGCGGAAAGCTTTTTCTGTGTCTTTATTATCTTCTAATAACTCAACACCCTTATTTAGTAATTGAATATTATTATTAGCGATCCCCAACGATTTTGCATCATGGTCAACTTCAAAAGTATCTCCTTCAGGATTAATGAAATAATCATAATTTTCGGTATAATATTTCACTAAGGTATCTTGCTCATTTTTTGGCTTAGGGTATGTTTTATTTTTGTGATCGATTAGTTGGCCTGTCTTTCTATAGCAAAATTCATCCACCCACTTTCTGCTTTCACCTTTTATCATTTTTACAATTGGTTTTTTACCATTAAACTGTGCCATATAAAACACAGTGTTTACAAAAACTTGTTTTGCGGATTCTGTCATAAAATCAGGAGAGGCACTAAAGCCCCAATGAAACATATTGCCACTTCGCCCTAATGCCATTCCTGTTATATCTTTTATGCTATGGCCTCCACTAATAAATTCGCAGTCAGGGGAATCATTAAACCCCATACCTACTAATATTTGACCAATCATGTAGCCGTTGCCGTCCTCAGGTGATTCTGTCTGCACACGCCACATATCCATTTCATTCGGGAAGTTGACACCAGAATAATATTTTTTTAATGGTTTAGGTGTTGGCCTATTTTCGTATGGTAAATTTACCTTATACGGAGAATTGAAAATTTCATGATTTGTTTTTATGTTAAAGGCATGGGCATTTAAACAGTGGCATTGAGTTACAAACTTAGAACTAGTGCCATATGTCATATCATCTGTTATAAGACCTGTCATGATTACAGCTCGATCAAAATTTTCTGGAAGATAACGGTCATAAAGCATGGGTTTACCGTTTCTTATTATTGATTTACCATTTCTATATTTACCCAAATCTATGCTCTCTATTGGTTTTGGCAGATCATCTATAATAGTAACGTCGTACTCATTAGACATTGTATAATGATACGACTCAGAATTAATAACCTTTACCGTTTGAAATATTGGATCGAGTAGCTTTTTATATTCCTGTCCGCGTGTTTTTGCCAGTTCAGCATATCTTGGACTAACAGGACTGCCATATCCGTTTTTTAAAATACTATCCGGATTATGGGCAACAATAAGAATTTTTAAGTTGCTGCGATTCATTTTTGATTGCGATAAAAGTGAAAATGGAATTACAATCAATAAAAGGAGCATACTGTGTTTTATGTTTTTCATTTTATATGGAGTTGATTTTATCAATTAGTTTTTTGATTGAAGAGATAGGAATTATTTCTTTTATAACCATTTGGGGAGCACTAGCGTTTGGAATAGAAATGGTGGCGGCCACCATGCCAATTAATTGTCCATTATCGTTTAAAATTGGCCCGCCGCTTGATCCCAATGCAAAGTCAGCTGTAATGCTAATACGATCCGATTTCTCCGCTGCATAGAAGTATAGTCTAGAAACCACCCCTGTTGAATAAGTGTAATAATTATTTTTTGGATGTCCAATAACGTGAACATTACTTCCAATTTCGGGTAATTCACCAAGGTTAAACGCTTGTAAATGTTTTCCTTGAGTATCTACTTTAAAAATAACCAGATCATCCTTTTCATTGGAGGTTAACACTTCTGTAATTTTATAGAAATTACCTTCAAAGTCCATTACACCAATAAGTTTTTCAGTATAACCTCCACTCATTTTTTCAAAAACATGATGATTGGTTATGCAAATACCATCTGAAGATATTAAGGTAGCCGTGGCAGTATAAACCAAATTACTGCCATTTTTTTCAGTATCAAAAAGTTTCCCTATTACAAGAGTTGATTTTTTACCTTCTTTATATAATTCAATTTTAGATGAAAATATGTTTTTGTTATTACTAATGTTAATTTTAGAATAACTCAAACTGTTCAATTGTTCCCGGAACTTTTCAAATGGCACAAAATCATTATTATCTAATGCATTTATTAAATTATCCTTTAGCAGCTTAGATAATTCTTCATCGTTGGCAAAAACATTACTTTGTGAGTAAGCACTTTGATACGCTATTAATAATAGAATAAAAAGTAGGCGTTTTAACATAATTTAGTTTTAAAAAGTGACTATTAAAAAATAAGAATTTTTAGCGAAATGATTGTTTAAGCATCTACAATAAATGATAATATAGAATTTCCTAAAATAAATTTATAAATATTTATCTAGTACGCTTCTTATTTCAGAAGCGCTTGGTCTTGGTGCATCTATTAAAATCAGCTCTCCTTTTGGGCTATAGAATAAAAACCGAGGTATCCCTTGAATGTTTAAGGATTTACCAATTTGGTTGTCCTGGTCAAACAATTGGTTGCCATGTAGACCATGATCCTTTAATGCTTTGTGCCAAGCCTCAGGTTTAGTGTCAATGGAGATGCTTACGAACTTAATGCTTTTATTTGCATATTCTTTTTCAAGTTCTTTTAATACTGGTATTTCTTTTATACAAGGTTTACACCATGAAGCCCAGATATCTATATAGACATATTTGTTATCATTAAACAAAGAGTTAGAGGTTATGATTTTTTCTTCCAGATTTTTAAAATCAATACTAGGAAAATTGGCTCCTTTTTCTGTAAGTCCAGATTTCTCGAACAATGTTATTAGTTCATTTCTCTGTTCAACATCGGTCAAATTTTGAGCTAAAACTTTAAATTGCTCTAAATCCGATTTAAAATTATTTTCGACGAATTTATAAGTTCTTTTAAAATCATATAGATATGATTCTATTAACCTCTCTTTAATATTAGATCCTAAAATATTTTTATTAACAAAGTCTATTTTATTTTCCAAAATATCCAATTGGGTATCACCATCAAAACTTTCAAATTTATTTATATATTTTTTTAATATTTGAGGTGAAGAGTATTCAAAAAACATTAATTGTGAATTGTACAAATCATAGAAATTTCCGCTAAAGACTTCACTACGAGCCATTTCAATATTTCTGATAAGTGAGTAATTATAGCCTTTTAATTTTAAATATGTTTTTAATGATTCATCTAATGAAGGGTTCTTCTCAAGAAAATCATTGGTAAACTCCATAAATTGTTTTGAGAATTTTTCATTGTCTTCAACCTTTCTGCTAATTGCACCTGGCTCTCTCATCATTTTATAGAGCTGATCTAAAAAAGAATTTAAAGCCTTATTATTCTTGTCATTTAAATCTTTTGAGTTAATTTTCAGCTCACGGTCTTCCACAAGACAGGAGATGGAAACTTCACTTTTATTTTTTAAATAAAATTGTTTACTGTTTTGCCATGGGTTTAAATCGTTTTTATACTGAAAGTTTAGGAGCACAAGATTAACATCCCCTAAAGCTATAGGAACTGTTGCATTTCCATTCTTGTCCAGGGTAACATTATAGGTCTCTTTTGAATAAGTGCCGTTTTCATTTAGTTTATTTAAAAATATAGTCCATGTGCCATTCTCTGTATATTCCCCTGCATTTAAACTTAAATTTAAGTTGCATATTTTAGCGTCTTTCAACGTTTTGGCCTGGCAACTGAACAGGAATCCCAATATGACAAATAGGGCGATTTTTTTCATAAGTGTTTTGTTTTAATTTTTTATTTAAAGTTCCATAATAGTAGTTATTAACCGCTATTATGGAACTTTACCATTTACTAATTGAGCTTACTATTGCCCTGAGTTGTATTTTCCCCAATCTTTTGTTTTATAAAGAACTTGCTTAGGTCTTGTTGTAATATTTTCAAAAGATTTTATAGGCCCTAAATTTGACGCAATTCCAATATCGGAACACTTATAAACATACATGCCTCCTTTTAGATCACCAGTCGCATCATTATCGTAAAATCCAACGTATAATTCCTGCATATCATAACTAATAGACATACATGTAACTTCTTTATTACCACCTAAAGTTATAGCTGCAGTTTTTGGAAGCTGGTTGTTTGGCGGTAAATTTAATGGGTTCCATACATAAATTTTATTATCATTATAATAATACATGGCGTTAAACCTTGCATTAGCAATTAAACTTTGCTTTGAGGGCAATGTGATTGGATTAGAGGCTGTATAATTTGTTGTGTTAACAGTTACAATTCCATTCGCATAACTTGACGTAAATTCAACTATTTTCACATCCAATGGATTGATTTTGTCGGTTGCTACCGCAAAGAAATTGCTATTTGTTCCTTCCCAATAATCACCATTCATTCTGCCAACACTAACAATGTCTCTACCCGCATATTCATTAGGCTTTTCATTATCTGTCCAAGGTGAACTTAACCCGGTAGTATTATTCACTAATCCACCAGATCCATGATATGGTATATATTCCCACAACTTGGACTCCGTATAAGACACGAATATTTGACTTAGATTTTGATTAACCCCTGAAGTATAAAATAGTCCAGGATACATATCCTCATAGGTGCCAGAATAAGAATTACTTTTATAAAGATTAAACTCGAATTTATTAAACTGTAAAACCTTGCCATCATCTGTAAATATAGTTGCATTTGAAGTATAGGTGTCCATCATAGAAACTTTGGCGATTGAAGAACCAGGAGAGGCTGCAGCAACACTTACGGAATTGATGATTTGAAATGATAGATAATCAGCTATGTGTATATAATCTTTAGTAAAAATAAATAAATAAGCAGCTGAGTTTCCATAGCTTAATATAGATTTTCCAACATGAATAACATCCTTAATAAGAATATCGGGATTTATTTCCTGAATTAAATTCTTTGTAAAAGTTAATTCTACTCCATCAAGGATATCTGTTTCAGAAAGCTTTCGAGCAAATACAATATTGCTTTCTCCAGTATTATTTTCTCCAACAACCATATAACCTTCATCATATAAACGAACTATAACATCCCAATATTTAAAGGCACTATAATCTTCATTCTTTACTTCTAATCTAAGTTTATATGAACCTTTTTCTAGAAATGTATGGTTTAATGAATTTTCTGTCCCTATTGTTATAGGTTCTTCTTGAGCACCAGTATTGTCAATATGCCATGCTACCCATTTATAGCTAACTTCTTTTTCAGTTTTAGTTTGAGTAACTACTGGTGAAAACTCCAATTGTTTTCCAAACTCTACACTCAATTCATCTGTAGGTGAAGAAATTTCTATTAAGGAAAAATTAGGGTTATCTTCTGGGAACACTAAGGTCGAATCATCCTTTACACATGAATATAGTGTTCCAATTATAAATAATATATATATACTTTTTTTCATAATTAACGGTTTTTTAATAGGTTGGTTCGGAAATATTCAAATCTAAATTTGGATGTTCTAAAGAATAATCATACATTTTTTGTTGTACATACTTTTGAAATGTGATCATATAAGTATACAAAGGGTTGTTACCGTAAATGTTAGGTTCGATGGTTAAATACTCACCCCATCTGTCAACTATAAGTTTATAAACCGCTTTATCTTCTTGTTCTAATTCTTTCAAATATCTAAAAAATAATTGTCCTTTAAATTTTGAAAAAGCTCCATACCAATAAGTGTCCCACCATGCTGGGGTTGGCGGAGTATTATCATCAAATGTAATCGTGTATTCAGAATGTCCTCTTAAAGCGAGATCTTCGGTTGGTTCAAGGTTAATAGTTAAAATGGCTCGAAGTACTTCTAAATCTGCATGACGTTTTAATGTTACCGGGATGTGAGTAGAGACAGAATCTGCTTGCATTATGATGGTTTCTGGAATTTCATAATAACTAGTTTTTGCAGGAACTACAGTTTCATTAACATATCGATCATTACTTAATGAGATCTTAAACTCTCTATCGTAATTTTTAGGTATTCCCATTAAATACACAGGGATATTTATGGTTTGCTCGGTAATTTCACCAAAACCAAAATTGTAAAAAATTGAATCACTACTCTTTGATTCTGAAAAATAAACTCCATCCTTTTGATTGACATCGTACTGAATAGGTTCATTTTTTGAACATGAAATTGATAAAATTATCAAACCGATTAAACTGAATTGTTTCAGTATGTTAGTTTTTGTATATTTTTCCATTGTTACTTTTTTTATGGTTTATATAATTAGTTTCTTAATTCGAATTCTTCCACAGGTATTGGAAGGACATAAATCTGATCGGAGGCAGGGATGATTTTGGCTTCCTCATTAGAAATGATATCAAGATTTCTTTTTTTCATATCAAACCATCGTTGGCCTTCACAAAAAAGTTCTTTATGCCGCTCATTATATAAAAAATCTAAATCAGGAACTATGGCAGGTTCTCTATTTTCAAGTTTAGATAGCCCTCTTGATAAGAGCACTTGGTTTAAAATTGAAGTTGCTGCAGAGATATTTCCATTAACCAGTTCTGCTTCTGCAATGATATAATACAATTCAGGAACTCTAATCATGCTAATTCCGGGAGTCAAATCTCTTGCAGAAGGTAGAATTCCAGTATTAATTTGTAATACGTCAACAACTTTTAAACAATTGAGCGTAGAAGCGCCATCAAAAGCACGTCTAAACCATTGCAACCTAAAATCGGTGCCAGAATTACCGCCTAGATTTTGATTATAGACATCTCTAAATTCTTGTAAAGGGTTTCCGCCACTTTCAACTTGAAAGGGCTGAAATCCAGCCCATGAACTTGAATTGAACAATGTGGCCTTAGTAGTATTAATATAATCATTTGAAAAAAGACCAAAAATAGATTCCGTTGGAGATAAAGTGCCCGCAATAAGATTTACAACTTTATCTGGAGTAGCTAAGGGGAATTTTCCTGAATTAATAATTTTATATGCTTCAATTTTAGCATTTTCTAAATCACCTTTCATTCTGTAAACTCTAGCTAAAGTTGCTGTGGCTGCATAGTAATTAAAGTGGAGCTCTCGTCCTTTTAAAAAATCTTCTACCTGACCCGAGGTATTATCAGCTCTTGGAAATGTAAAATAGGTTTCATCCTCAATTAATAAATCTTGTGCTTGTTTTAAGTCTAAAATAACAGCGTCGTAAACCTCAGATACCGAAGAAAAAGGAGTTGGATCATAAGTGTAGTCTTTAACATATGGAATAGCTTGAGCACCTGCAGCTCCACCTTCTATATGTGGCGCGAAAAAACGCAACAATTCAAAATGAAGAAATGCTCTTAAACCATAAGCTTCACCTAAATACATATTATAATGAGGAAATACACTTGGGTTTTTTTCTTCTAAATTTAAGATTACATTATTTGTATATCCAATGGTTTGGTACATATCTTTCCATAAATCATATATGTAAGAATTTGCATCATTATAATTATAGGTAGCCAGCTGGGTATATATTATGGGTGTAGGTCCATTAAGATCTTGACTTAAAATTTCAGGAAGTTCCCAAGCAAGTTTTTTGCCATATAGGTTTTCTTTATTTAAGGAACTATAAATTCCGTTGAGAGCGTCTTCAACACCTTGTACATTTGAAAAAATCTCATCATTGACAACCTCTGAATCTGGGTTAATATCTAAAAAATTTTCACAAGAGTTCAGTAAAAAACTCAGGCATAAAATGGTATATATTAAATATGTTCTTTTCATTTTTAAATAGTTTAAAGTGTTGCACTTAGGTTAAAAGTAAATCCTCGTGAAAATGGATAAAATGTTCCTCTTTCAATTTCTACCGTCGAGAACCTAAAAGGTTCATTCACATTTAGTCCGCAACTCAATCTGTTAAATCCAAATGATTTACTAACTTCTCTTGCGAATTCATAATTTAGATTTATAGCGTTTATAGAAAATAAATTTTGCTTTTCAACAAACCTACTTGAGTGAAAGTTGTTCACAATACCATCAGGGTTGGCTACAATAGTAAGATAGTTTACGATGTCACCCGGTTGTTGCCATCTATCGGTAAATGCTCTAATATCTGCATTTTGTGATGGGTCTATGCGTTCTATACGTTCTACTTTAGTGGTGTTATAAATATAACCGCCTAAAGAAAATGTTGAGCTAACATTTAGGGAGAAATTTTTCCATCTTACAAAAGAAGATATCGACCCGATGTGATTTGGGGTTCTGTCTCCATACGCAACTTTATCGTCGGGATCCCAAGTATATGTGAATTGGCCATCTTTAGTAACAAAAATTTCTCGTCCTGTAGCCGGATCAATTCCTGCTGATGGAACTGTATAAATCATGGTAGGAGATTCTCCTTCAATATACAAATCTGCAGGTGCAGCTGTCCCGATGTTAGCTGCCCTTACCGCATTAAGGCTGCGAAGTGAATTACCTATTTCAATAAGTTCGGTTTTATTCTGTTGCAAGGTAAAATTCAGACGCCAATTTAAATCTTTGCTTTTAACAATCATTCCGGAAAGGGTAGCTTCAAAACCTCTATTTTTTTGCTCTCCAACATTATCCAGAGTTAAGGTAACTCCCGTAGATGGGGTAAGCGAAACAGGTACAATTAAATCATACGTTCTTTTTTTATAGATATCAAAATTAAAATTAATTCTATTGTCTAAAAACGTAGAGGTTAAACCAAGGTTATAAGATTCTGTAGTTTCCCATTTAAGATTCTCGTTTCCAAGAGTAATAGGATTTGCTCCGTTTCCAAAAGCATATATTAAATCTGATGCATATCTGTAAGTTGTAATCGCTTGAAAAGGCGAGAAATTAATACTTCCTGTATGGCCTAAACTTGCTCTTAATCTTAAGACTTCTATCCAATCGTAATCTAAGAAATCCTCTTTATGAACATTCCATCCTACACCGAGACTCCAAAAAGGAGCAAATGTCCTATTAGATCCAAACTTAGACGAGCCAGAAACTCTATAGGATCCATCAAAGAAATATCGTGATTTGTACATTGCATTTACAGCTGCAAATGCGGCTACACCTGCGCTCTCGGTTGGTTCTCCTGTAGGGCTAGAGCCTTCAATAAATTTAGATGCAAAAGCGAGATTTGCCAGCTTGTCACTAAAAAAGCCTGTTGCTGAAAAACCGTAAGGGTTGGTGTCTTCTTTTCTTATTTCACCCCCTAAATTTAAGGTTATGATAGAACCTGATTCATCTAAATTTTTTATATAATTAACTCCGAGATTTGCCACATAATCAAAGTCTTTAGTCGTATTTATTGTGTAAAGCCCTTTGTCAACAAAACCAATAAATGAATTAGATTCCGGAGAGATAAAAAGATCACCTCTGCCGTCATTAGAATTAATTGTAGCACGACCGGTTGCAAACAAACCTGGTTTCATATTTCAGCGTAAGTTTACATTGGCGCTGACAGTTTTTAACATAGACTCTGAGAAGGAAGATAGTGATGCTTCATATAAAGGATTGGCTCTGTCGTAAGATAAGCTTGCTCTATAAAATCCATTTTCATCATAAGGCGTATCATACGGGTTGGCTTTTATATAGTCAATAAAATTTCCGTATTTGGAATTTTGAACATCTACCTGACCTACATCTCCTATTAAGGAAATTATAAATTTATCATTATGGTTATATCTTAAATTAATGCCAACACCGTAAGATTTACGAAAATCGTCTTTCATAACACCTTGGTTATTACGGTACCTACCTGATAAAATATATTCTAATCCTGATCCTCGACCAGAGACATTCAATGAGTGGTTCTGAGAAAAAGAAGACCTAACGGGTTTTGCTATCCAATCTGTGTTGACACCACTGTTAACAAGCGCAAGCCTTTCGTTGTAGAGTTCATCTAATGTGCCATTAGGGTTGGCATAAAGTCCAGCTAACCGCTCTAATTCCAACTTTTGGGAAGCATTCATTAAGTTATAGTCTGATAAATCAGCAACATCAACTTTTCCGGTAAAGTTGTAGGTTGCCCTTAACTCTTTTTGTGAATTCATTTTTCTTTTAACAAGAATGACTCCATTAGATGCTTGCTCTCCATAAAGTGCTGTTGCAGAGGCATCTTTTAAAATAGTTACGGATTCAATTTGAAATAAATCAATATCATACAAAGCATTTATGGAAGATTCAACGCCGTCTATTACTATTAAAGGTGAGTTTACTCCAAATTCATTACTTGCATTTATAGAGGTAGTTCCCCTAATTATAATTTCGGGGATAAAATTTGGGTTGGACCCTTGATTGTTATCTGTATTAATAGAAATGGCAGGGTCTAATGTTGCTAAGGCCTTAAAAATATCCGTATTAGATATTTCAAGAAGTTCATCTCCCTTTATTGTTGTAGCAACCCCTGTATAGGACTCTCTATTTCTTATTACAAGACCTGTTATGGCAACTTCCTCTAAATTACCAACATCTTCCTTTAAAATGATATTAAATTCAGTTTGATTCTCAATAACAAATTCTTGCGTAATGTATCCAATGTATGAAAATCGTATAAGATCTCCTTTTGCAGCTTGTATCCTAAATTTTCCGTCAAAGTCTGTAGCTACTCCTTTAGTTAATTTGGTTCCAACTTTTCCAACCAATACATTTACGCCAGGTAACACATTGCCACCTATATCTGTAACAGTACCTGTTATAGTAATTTGTTGAATTTCTTCCAAAGCTTTTGCAATAGGTTTTTTAGAAAGAATTATCGTATTCTCCAAAAAATCGTATTGTACATCGCTGAACTCCAAACTTTTATCTAAAAGTTTATAAGTTCTAATTGATCCTTTTTTAACATTTACCATTGGGGCATTGTTAAATAAATCATTTCTATAAATAAATTTATAGTCAGTCTGATCTTGAATTAGTTTAAAAACTTCATCAACGGTAATTGTTTTATCTGTGTCAATTTTAATTATGGCATTTTGAGAGAGACTCGCGTTTGGAGTAAATCCAAAAGCCAATGCACAGAATAAAAAAATAAATGATCTCATAATTGTTTTTAATAAGCGATTTTTTAAAAAAAACGCATGGATGAATTTAATTTCCATAAATTTGCTATGTGTTAGTTAAATTGATTAATTGATTCACTTAAAGGGGGGAGGAAGATGTTACTTGCAGGTATGTACTTTAACCCCCTTGTTTTTTACTTAATAATTATTTTGTCTTTCGTTATTTCATATTTTAAATTGTTAGTTAGTTTTAAAGTTAAAAGAATAATTTCTATATTTTGATGTTTCCCTAAAGTTCCAATATATTTGAATTTCTGATTTTCTTTATTTTGAATCTCAATTTTGACATCATACCATCTAGATAAAACTGTCATAACTTCTTCTAATGATTTGTTGTTGAAGTTGAATTCTCCATGCCTCCAGGAAGTTTCATAAAATGCGTTTATTTCTTTGAAAGCAACCTTTTTGCTCCTTTTATTATATATTGATTGTTGGGAAGGCTTTAATATTTCATTTACAGCATCTGTTTTTAAAGCTATTTTACCTTCAACTAAAGTTGTTTTAATATCTTCATCATCTAGGTAAGCTTTTACATTAAACGCTGTTCCTAAAACTTCAATTTCCTGTTCTAATAAATTAACTATAAAACTATCTCCATTGTGTTTTGTACTTGGCGATACTTCAAAATAGGCTTCACCATACAACAATTCTACTTTTCGAGGTTCCCCTTCAATAAAAGCAATTGGATATTTAATTTTAGTTTCTGAGTTTAACCAAATTTTTGTGCCATCAGATAATTCCATAAAAAATTCTCCACCTCTTGGAATTGTAAGATAGTTGTACTTTAATTCTGGCTTTTTAATACTATTTTTTTCGGATGTTGAAGTATAAACTAATTGTTCTCCATTGCTATTAACAACATTATTCGTATAGTTTCGTCCCTTTTCTAAAGCAATTGTTGAACCGTCTTCTAAGGTTAGCGTCGCCTTGTCTGTTCCAATTGGAATTTTGTTGTCG
>DAIQBF010000062.1:12438-13933 GCA_036781305.1 Lutibacter sp. | reverse complement strand
AATTGGCTTTTGGCAGGCTGTGCTGATTCAACTCCTTCTGTGTTTTCAACAATCGCATTTTCTCCAAATTCTTTTGTGATGGCTTCAATTGTTGGTGGTGTGTCTCTGATAATTAATGAATGGCCAATTGGAAGTTTATTTACCACGGTCGGGTTTAAACGTTCTAATTCTTTAATGGTAGTGCCATATTTTCTTGAAATTTCAGATAAAGTTTCTCCTGATACAACAGTATGATTTTGTGCTTTGGATAAGCCTTCTGTTAGTGTGGTTATAGTTGTTTGTTCAGCACTTGCCTGATTGTTGGGGATTATCAAAACACTATTTAATTTTAATAATTTTCCTTTTACCTTAGGGTTTAGTTCATAAATAGCAGCTTGATTTACATCGTATTTTTTTGCAATTGCATAAATACTTTCACCTTTGGTAACTTTATGTTCAATGTTGGTTTGGGAAAAAGCCAACGAAGTAGTCAGGAAAAGTAACATTGTAAAAAGTTTATAAACACTCATTTAATCTTATATTTTTCTGAAATTGATTCAATTACTTCTTGACTCAAAGTTTTTAAAAAGCGAGTAAAGATATAAAAACTATCGATTGATTTTAAATTTTAACATAACTTTATAATCCTGGGATTAATTGGTTTAAGGGTTTCCAGAACCCTTTTAACTAAATCGTAAAGAATTATTAACGGTATTAAACATGCAGACAGAAAATTTTACGAATCTATTCTTTAAACAACTTCCATAAAAAAATCTAACCAATAATTAAATCGGTTAGATTTTTTTCAGTTAAGATACTTTCAAATCCTATTAATCACAATCGTAAACATATTGTGTAGTACTCGTAATAGTCATTCCTTGTACAAAAATAGTCGCTACACTTGTACGCAATAATCTTCTTGCATCAATCGTATTATTTACCTCTCCTATAACTGTTCCACTTCCATCTTTCGAAACCGTACTTTTAAGCTGACAACCTTGATAGGTATGCACGTCCGTTTGCGTAATTGTGTTATTTGCATCGTAGGTCTGAACAAGCTGAGGAAAACTTCCATCCATATTCAAGAAATCAGAAAAAACGGTATATCCTGTCAATACTCCTGCTGCTGAATAACTGTCAGTACGAGTAAGACGCATATTTGCATCATATTCACTAATAGTATAACCAGTCAAAGTACCTGCTGCATCGTACATATTTCCTCTTTCAGTACGGTCATTATTGCTGTATTGATATTCAATATAGTTTTGCAATGAACCTCCAACCTTAGTTTCAACTTTACTTCTTCTTCCCTGTGCATCATATTGAATGCTTATAACAATATCATTCCCAAAACCAGTCGCAGTCGTGATTGAAGAAATCATTTTTGTTCCATTTACAATAGTATATCCATAAGTTATTGTAGTTGTAAAACCAGAGGCAGTGGTAGTAGTTTTTTCTACATAACACTCTGGTAAATTACAAGGATTGTTATTTCCTCCTCCAGATGCTGCTGTTA
>DAIQBF010000062.1:0-12338 GCA_036781305.1 Lutibacter sp. | reverse complement strand
CCGTAACTTTTTTAGTTATTTCATTTGTTCCACCTGCTCCTGTGGCTACTAATTTCACATCAAAATCGCCTGCTGTTGTAAAGGTAAATTTTGGATTTTGTTCGGTAGAATTAAAACTTGTTCCTGCTGCCGACCATTGATAAGAAGTTGCATTTGTACTTGCATTTGTAAAAGTTACTTCCTCTCCTGTTTTTGGATTGGTTGGAGAAAAACTAAACGCTGCAACTGGTGCTGTTTGCGTTGCTGTTACCGTAACTTTTTTAGTTATTTCATTTGTTCCACCTGCTCCTGTGGCTACTAATTTTACATTAAAATCACCTGCTGTTGTAAAGGTAAATTTTGGATTTTGTTCTGTTGAACTAAAACTTGTTCCTGCTGCTGACCATTTATAAGAAGTTGCATTTATACTTGTATTGCTAAATGTGACTTCCTCATTTACCTTAGGGCTAACAGGGGTAAATGAAAATTCAGCTGTCGGAGCTGTAGGGGTTTCTTCGTCTTCTTTGGAACAACCAACAGCGAATGAAAGCAAGATAAAAGAAAAAAAGAATCCTTTTAGTAGTATGGTTAAGAAATGATGTGATTTCATAATAAAAATGATTTAAATTAAAAAATTAGATACATTAATTGGATAAATAGTTTTTTATTTAGATAAAAGTAATTATTAAGATTCGTAAAAACTATACGGCATTTGCCCTATTTTTTAAACTAGAAATGGCTATTGTGGAGGGTAATTGCTTTTAAACTAGAGCAGTTATTGAAAAGTGACAATTTAGATTATAAATTTAAAGGTAACAATGGAGCTGAGCTTATTGGTAAATTGAACTCCATTATATTTAGTTAGTAAAGCTGTGCTACAGAACCAATACTACGCTGTTTTTTGCGCGTTGGCTTTTCTGCCACTAATTTTAATGGTTTGCACGATTTATAGAAGTTTATAACGTTATATATTATAGTTTCCCATTCCACTCATCATAAAACTGAGTTAAAAAATGTTCCATATAAAGATGTCTGCCAGCAGCAATTTTTCGCCCTGTGTCCGTATTCATCCTATCTTTTAACAACAATAATTTTTCATAAAAATGATTGATTGTAGGTGCTTCTGAGTTTTTATAGGCTTCTTTGGTTTGGTTTAGATTGGGAGGAATTTCGGGATTGTAAAGCGGCCTGTTTTTAAATCCGCCATAATTAAATGTCCTGGCAATTCCTACCGCGCCAATGGCATCCAATCTGTCGGCGTCCTGAATAACTTCCAATTCCGGCGAGTTAAACTGCTGTTCAAAATTTCCTCCCTTAAAAGAAATATTGCTGATAATATTTTCAATATGCACAATAATTGAATCATCAACTTGCTGACTTTCCAAAAACTCACGGGCTATTTTTGGCCCAATTGTTTCGTCGCCGCCATAAAATTTTGAATCGGCAATATCGTGCAACAAGGCACCCAATTCCACCACAAACTCATCAACATTTTCATTTTTCGCAATGAGCTTTGCATTGTTCCAAACGCGTAAAATATGAAACCAGTCGTGACCGCCTTCTGCATTTTTTAAGGCGTTTTTTACAAATGCTTCGGTATTTTTAATGATTTGTTGGTTGTTCATTATTGAAAAAAATAAGGCTTAAAATCATAAAACCACTTAAATATCGGTAGTTTTATTTTGTTTGAACTCAATTAATAAACTGCGGTACATTTTCCTGTAACGCAAGTAACGTCTATTGGTGGCATTGGGACTGAACAATCAGAAATAATTCCCCATTTTTGGTTGTAGGCATTTTCAAGCGCATTGTAAATTGCTGCTTTTTGTTGAAGTAATGTAACATCAATTGAAGTACTGAATACAAGATATGATTTTGGTCCGCCACAAGCCTTGCTTCCGAAGGCAATATAATCGCAATCAGAATTTTCGGAACAAATTCCTGAATCGATTAACAATTCAATTTCTTCTTGCAAAACAGTTAATTCGGCCAAATCGTTTTCTTTGCTGGATTCGGTATTGTTTGTGCAACCAAAAACGATTGCCAATAGGGCAATCGTTTTCGAGATGTTTTTAACTATTTTCATTTAAAGGAAATTATTTTTAACAATATTCCTCGTAAGCTCCGGCTAAATTTGATGCAATCACTTCAGCAGGACGGCCTTCAATGTGATGACGCTCTAACATATGAACCAAAACGCCGTCTTTAAACAAGGCTATCGACGGTGATGATGGAGGAAAAGGAATCATGTTTTCACGTGCTTTTGCGGTGGCTTCACTGTCAACTCCTGCAAAAACGGTCACTAAGTTTTCAGGTATTTTGCTATGTTTTAAAGAAACAACAACTCCAGGACGCGCTGTGCCGGCAGCACAACCACAAACTGAATTAACAACAACCAATGTGGTGCCTTCCTTTTTTAAGGCTGACTCAACTTCTTGAGCGGTATGTAATGATGTAAAACCTGCATTTTCCAATTCTGCTTGCATAGGTTCTACCAATTCTGGTGGATACATATTTTTATTTTTTTAGTTAAACGTAATTTGTTTGCAAATATAAGCGTTTAAATATGAAATGACTAAACACAATTTTTAATTATCTATTGGGTAAAAAAGTTTATAACTATTTTAACAATTGTATTGTGGGTAAATTTAGGATACTGACAAATCGATGTATCTTTGCACCCTAAATAAAAATTATGGGGAATTTTGTTAAATGGTTGGGTGCAGGTTTGGGTTTTACGCTTGGCGGTCCAATCGGAAGCATTTTAGGTTTTGCCCTTGGCAGTTTTATTGATGGATTTTCAAAGGAAGATATTGAACTGGCAAGAACTTATGAAAGATCAAGCGCAAATGTGCAATCTGGCGATTTTGAGGTGAGTTTATTGTTGTTGTCATCTATCGTTATTAAAGCTGACGGAAGAATAGACGAACGTGAATTATCGTATGTCAGAGAACATTTTAAGAGAATGTATGGCGAAGAACGCGCCAACAATGCGTTTAAACTGTTCAAGGTATTTATCAAAAACAATCAAATTTCAACGGCTCAAATTTGTACGCAGATACGTCAGAATTTAACGCATGCCTCGCGGATGCAATTGATTCATTTTTTGTTTGGCATCGCAAATGCAGATGGTGCTGTTCATGAAGCCGAGGTAAATGCCATAAAAACCATTGCGGGTTATTTGTATGTTAGTCCCTACGATTTTGAATCCATAAAAGCGATGTTTTACAGCAGTTCAGACAGCGCTTATCGGATTTTGGAAATCGAAAAAACGGCGTCCAATGATGAAGTGAAAATAGCGTACCGGAAAATGGCGAAAAAATACCATCCCGATAAATTGCAACATTTAGGGAATGAACATATAAAAGGTGCCGAAGAAAAATTTAAGCAGGTTAGTATTGCCTATGAACAAATTCAAAAGGAAAGAGGAATTTAGGATTTTTAAGTCGAAAAGCAGAAAGTCTGAAAGTCGAAAAATCATTTTGAAATATTCATTTTTTAAACCCAATTTGTTTTCGTTCTAGTTGTGCTATTTCTTGTGCATCTTTATTCAATAAATAATGCAATGCTTGGTTAATATCCTTAAAGTTAAGGTTCATTTGTTTTTCAAGAGTCGCAATATTTTCTTTTAAATCTTTGTAATCGGCTAAATGTTGTCGCAATACTACAAAAGCTCTAATAACAGCAATATTTACTTGTATGGCTTTTTTGCTGTTTAATACGCTAGAAAGCATTGCAACTCCTTGTTCCGTAAAGGCGAAAGGCATATAGCGAGTACCTCCACGGTTTGAGGTCGCAAATTGCGTCCTCAAATTTTCATACTCTTCTTTAGAAAGTTTAAACATAAAATCGGCAGGAAAACGGTCGATATTTCTCCTCACGGCTTCTTTGAGTCTTTTTGTTTCGGTTTCATACATTTCTGCAAGGTCGAAATCGAGCATTACGCGTTGCCCTCTTATTTCATGAATTTTGTTTTGAATGAGTTGTAATTCCATAGCTTTTTTTAAGTATTAGATGATTGTCTTTTCCGGTTTTAAAGATATAATATTCAAGTTAAAATGCTGAATAATTTTATTAATATTTTAATTGTTTACTCAACCCGCGTTAGTGATTGAAGCGGAAATCCTTTTTTGAGGCTTTTTGCCGAAAAAAAGATTGTAGCGGAAAGCACGACCCCCCGCCTTTTCGGCGGGGGGAAACGCCCAAATTATTAACTTGAGTTTTTGCATTTTTCAACAAAACAGATTCAATTTCAACCTAAAATTAGTCTGATTTTTTTTTACAATTTATAAAATGATATTTTCAAGAAAATACGTAATTTCGCACACTAATTGATTTAAGGGCATAAAATGAGCAAAAAATTTAGAGAATATAAAGGGTTGGACCTCACTAAAGTAGCGGAAGAGACTTTGGCGTTTTGGGAAGCGGAACATATTTTCGAAAAAAGCATTAGCACAAGAGACGAAAATAAGTCGTATGTATTTTATGAAGGACCGCCTTCTGCAAATGGATTGCCAGGAATTCACCATGTGATGGCACGTGCTATTAAGGATATTTTTTGCCGTTATAAAACCCAGCAGGGATTTCAGGTAAAACGAAAAGCTGGTTGGGATACGCACGGTTTACCAATTGAATTGGGCGTTGAGAAAGAATTGGGAATTACCAAGGAAGATATCGGCAAAAAAATTAGTGTTGAAGAATATAACGAAGCTTGTAAAAAAGCGGTTATGCGTTATACCGATGTTTGGAACGATTTAACCAGACGCATTGGCTATTGGGTGGATATGGAAGATCCGTATGTTACCTACAAACCAAAATATATGGAAACGGTATGGTGGTTGTTGGCGCAATTGTATAAAAAAGGATTGATTTATAAAGGATATACCATTCAGCCGTATTCGCCAAAAGCTGGGACAGGATTAAGTTCTCACGAATTAAATCAGCCAGGAACGTATCAGGATGTTACTGATACTACGGTTGTTGCGCAATTTAAAGTCCTATCGCCAGCCTTTTCCGTCCCGATAGCTATCGGGAGAAAGGGAGTTTTGAAACAGGAATTAAAAGTCCTTCCTTTTGGGAAGGATTTAGGATGGGACAATACTTACTTTTTGGCATGGACAACAACACCTTGGACATTGCCTTCAAACACGGCACTTACGGTTGGAAAAAAGATTGATTATGTTTTGGTTTCGACTTTTAACCAATACACTTTTGAGCCTATCAAGGTAATTTTGGCAAAAGCGTTGGTTGGGAAGCAATTCTCGGGTAAATTCTTTGCTGTTGAAAATGAATCTCAGCTTTCTGAATATAATCAAAATGATAAGAAGATACCTTATGTTATCGTTGGAGAATGTAAAGGAGCCGATTTGGTTGAATTAAGATACGAGCAATTGATGCCTTACGCGCTTCCTTATAAAAATCCGAAAAATGCTTTTAGGGTGATTGCCGGCGATTTTGTGACTACGGAAGACGGTACAGGAATTGTGCACACCGCACCAACTTTTGGTGCCGATGATGCGATGGTGGCAAAGCAGGCAAACCCTGAAGTGCCGCCAATGTTGGTGTTGGACGAGTATGGAAATCCGGTTCCTTTGGTAGATTTACAGGGAAGATTCACCAAACATATGGGCGAATATGCCGGGAAATATGTAAAAAACGAATATTATGAGGATGGGGATGCACCAGAGCGCTCCGTGGATGTGGAAATTGCCATACAACTCAAAGAAGAAAATAAGGCATTCAACGTTGAAAAATACCGACATAGTTATCCGCATTGCTGGAGAACCGACAAACCGGTTTTATATTATCCGCTGGATTCCTGGTTTATTAAAGTGACCGACAAGCGCGATCGCATGTTCGATTTGAACACGACCATTAACTGGAAACCTAAATCAACCGGAGAAGGCCGTTTTGGAAACTGGCTAAAAAATGCCAACGACTGGAATTTATCGCGATCACGTTATTGGGGAATTCCTTTGCCAATTTGGAGAAGCGAAGACGGAACGGAAGAAAAATTTATTGGCTCAGTTGAAGAATTAAAGGCAGAAATGCAACGTGCTGTTGAGGTAGGTATGATGGAAGCCGCTATTTTTGCCGATTTTGAAGTTGGCAATATGAGCGAAGAAAACTATGATAAAATCGACTTGCATAAAAATGTGGTTGATGAGATTGTCTTGGTTTCAGCCTCAGGAAAACCAATGAAACGCGAGGCAGATTTGATTGATGTTTGGTTCGATTCTGGCTCTATGCCTTATGCACAATGGCATTATCCGTTCGAGAATAAAGAGTTGATAGACGAAAATAAATTCTTTCCTGCCGATTTTATTGCGGAAGGTGTTGACCAAACTCGTGGTTGGTTTTATACGCTGCACGCAATATCAACCATGGTTTTCGATTCGGTTGCGTATAAAAATGTGGTGTCAAACGGATTGGTTTTGGACAAGGAAGGCAAAAAAATGTCTAAACGATTGGGAAATGCCGTTGATCCTTTTGAAACCATGGACAAATATGGCGCAGATGCCACACGTTGGTACATGATTGTAAATGCGAATCCGTGGGACAATTTAAAATTTGACTTGGAAGGCATCGATGAGGTTCGAAGAAAATTCTTCGGAACAATTTACAATACCTATTCGTTTTTTGCTTTGTATGCCAATTTGGATAATTTTTCCTATTCCGAAGAAGAAATTGCTTTGGATGAAAGACCAGAAATCGATCGATGGATTTTATCTGAACTGAATACCTTAATAAAAAATGTTGAGAGTTTTTATGAAGATTATGAGCCAACAAAAGCAGCGCGTGCCATTCAGGATTTCGTTTCAGAAAATTTAAGCAACTGGTTTGTGCGCTTAAGCAGAAGACGTTTTTGGAAAGGCGATTACGAAAAAGATAAAGTTTCGGGCTATCAAACGCTTTACACTTGCCTGTTGGCAGTGGCAAAATTGGGCGCTCCGATAGCTCCATTTTTTATGGACAATCTTTACAAAGATTTAACAAATGTTTCAGAAAAAGAAAAATTTGAATCTGTACATTTGTCAACTTTTCCGACCTATGATAAAAGTTTAGTTGACAATAAGTTAGAGCACAAAATGCAACAGGCCCAAAAAATTGCCTCTATGGTTTTATCATTGCGTAAAAAGGAAATGATAAAAGTGCGCCAGCCTTTGCAAAGAATTATGATTCCTGTGTTAAAAGAAGAAGAACGAGAAGAAATTTTAGCAGTTGCTGATTTGATAAAATCGGAAGTAAACGTGAAAGAAATTGAATTGATTGATGATGCCTCCGGAATTGTGGTAAAAACCATAAAACCCAATTTTAAGGTTTTGGGACCAAGATTTGGAAAGGAGATGAAAATAATATCCGAAGCCATTCAAAATTTAACACAAGATGACATTGCAATTGTTGAAAAACAACAAGAAATAGCCTTGATTATAAATGATAAAGTCGTAAATTTAAAACTTGAGGAAGTTGAAATCAACTCTCAGGATATTGAAGGGTGGCTAGTGGCCAATCAAGGAGGATTAACAGTGGCTTTAGACATTACCATTACCGATGATTTAAGGAAGGAAGGCAATGCGAGAGAGTTGGTAAACAGGGTTCAGAATTTAAGAAAGGATTCTGGTTTGGAAGTTACCGACAAAATCACACTAGTTATTCAAAAAAATGATATATTAGAGGGTTCAATTGTAGCAAATGAACATTATATTAAAACGGAGACATTAACGAAAGAACTCGTTTTTGTTGATGAATTGGAAAATGGTACAGAAATCGCCTTTGACGATGTAAAAACGAAAATATTAATAAAGAAAAATTAGGTTATGGACGAAAATAACAGATATTCAGATAAAGATTTGGCAGAATTTAAAGAATTAATTTTGCAAAAAAAAGCACGTGCCGAAGAAGATTTGGCACTCTTAAAAAGCATCTTTAAAAACGACAGCGATAACGGCACCGATGACACTTCACCTACGTTTAAAGCTTTTGAAGAAGGTTCAGAAACGATGTCAAAAGAAGCAAATGTGCAATTGGCGATTCGGCAGGAAAAGTTTATTCGTGACTTAAAAAATGCCTTGCAGCGTATTGAAAACAAAACCTATGGAGTTTGCCGCGTAACCGGTAAATTAATTTTAAAGGAACGCTTAAAATTAGTGCCACATGCCACATTGAGCATTGAGGCAAAAAATATGCAACAATAAAAATCAGTTATCATATTATTGCGAAGCTTCAATGCGTTGAAGCTTCGTTTTTCTACTACGCTTAAATAAATTCCATAGCATTGAAAAAACCCATCATCATCATCATTTTAATATTGTTAATTGATCAAATAAGCAAAATATATATAAAAACGAATTTTTTGTATGGTGAAGAGGTGGTTGTTTTTGATTGGTTCCGCATTCATTTTATTGAAAATAACGGCATGGCCTGGGGAGCGGAATTCGGCGGTAAAACCGGTAAATTATTTTTGACGGTTTTTAGGTTGTTTGCCATTGTCGGAATAGGGTATTGGCTTTATAGTTCTGTAAAGAAAAATGCACCCACTATTTTAATCGTTGCCATTTCCCTAATTTTTGCGGGAGCCATGGGAAATATAATAGATTCTGTTTTTTATGGAGTCATATTCGATACGCCAAGAAATGCCACAGCGACCTTGTTCTCTGCCAAACCTTACGGCACACTATTTCACGGAAAAGTGGTTGACATGCTTTATTTCCCTATCTGGAGCGGTGATTTGCCAAGTTGGATTCCTTTTTGGGGCGGAAAACCTTTCACCTTTTTTAATGCTATTTTTAACATTGCCGATGCTTCAATTTCTACGGCTGTGGGCATTTTAATTTTCTTTAACAAAAAAGCATTCGCACATGATAAAATTGAAGAGAATGGTGCTTCTGAGGATACTTTAGTGAATGACTAAATTAATTTCAAGTTATTTTAAAAGAATTGAATTTCATTTTAGATTCTCTGATGCGTTATAAAGCGTATAATTTTACTTTACGTAAAAGCTCCCCTTTCTGGGGCTAAGGCGCTTTTTTTTATCGCCTCCACAAATTTGGACAAATCGTCAATTTCCACATGGCTCATCATAATCACTTTATACCATTTGTTATTTCCTTCATGAGTATCTGGAACCAATCCAAATTTATGCGCAATGTTTTTGGGCACAAATTCCGATTTTATGGTGACAATATTCATAAAAGGGTTTCTGTAATAAGAAATACTTAATTCGTCTAATTGTGTGCAAAACCATTCGGTACGCAGCAAAAGCGTGCTTATTTTTTCAAACCAGCCATAATAGCCATAGGTAAATAAAATCATCCAAACGGCAATGGCATTGGCGCCAGAGCGGCTTCCGACCATAGTTAAATCCATTCCATCAACATATTGTGCTTCTTTGGTCAGCACATTTTCAATCAAACCTTTTCTGCATAAAAACACACCGGTTCCGTAAGGAGCCTGCAACATTTTATGGGCATCTATGGTGATGGAGGAAATATGGGGATTTTCAAAATTAATGGTCGATTGTCTGTTGGAAATCGGATAAATAAATCCGCCAAAAGCGCCATCTACGTGGATTTTAAAAGGAACTTGATATTTTGATAATATTTCAGCATAAACATCCGGATCGTCAACGGAGCCAAACATGGTGGTTGCCAAATTTGAAATAACCATAAAATATTTTTTTCCTTCAGCAATTAATTTTTTTACGATGGCATCCAATTCTTCAACAATAATTTCCCTCGAATCAAAATCGACCGGAATGCTCACATTTTCAACCCCTAAAATATCCGATCCTTTATTTACGGAATAATGGGTGTCTTCAGAAGATAAAATCACCATTTCTTCTACGCTCGCTTGATATTTCTTTTTGAAAAGATTTCTGTAAATCCAAAGCGCCTGCATATTTGCTTCGGTGCCGCCGGTAGCAATATAACCGTCATAGTCGTTTTCCTTAGCCTTAAAAATATCAACGGCCAAAACCTGAATCACTTCTTTTTCAAGTTCTTGTGACCCTTTAAAAGCTTCTTCCGATTTCCCTAAAGTGTGACAGCCGATATTATTGGGATTTGCAATGTATGCCTTTAATAAAGGCGAATTTTCTAAAAAAGCACCACCTGCATTAAACACACTTTCATCCAATTTAGAAACAGGATATCCCAAATATTTGCTGTTTTGAAAATTGATGGTCGATTTTAAGGCCACATCAATTCGTTTTATTAACTGCTTTCTTGAATATTTTTTCCAGTGCTTCATACGTCTAAATACTTAAAAATTATTAATGAAAACCTTTTTTAGGGGTTATTTATTATTATTTTCGCAAAAATACACATTTTTTAGTATTAAAAATTGTTGAAATTTAACTTCAGAAAAGAAAAACACAATTTCAATAAAAAATCGTTAATTTTATTTTTTTAAATCTCTGTACTTTTTGGAATTAGAAATTCAAATAAAAACATTGCCATCACTGCCCGGAGTTTATCAGTATTATGATAAAAACGGCACTATTTTGTACGTAGGAAAAGCAAAAAACCTAAAGAAAAGGGTTTCGTCTTATTTCAATAAAACCCATGAAATTGGAAAAACCAATGTGTTGGTAAAGAAAATTGCAACTATTGAGCATATTGTTGTAGATACAGAAACCGATGCCTTGTTGCTTGAAAATAACTTGATCAAAAAATACCGGCCGCGTTATAATGTGATGCTGAAAGATGACAAAACCTATCCTTGGATTTGTATTAAAAAGGAGCGTTTTCCACGTGTTTTTTTAACAAGAAATCTAATAAAAGATGGTTCGGAGTATTATGGGCCTTATCCTTCCGTTAAAATGGCAAAAGCCTTGTTGGATTTGATAAAGGAATTGTACCAATTGCGCTCCTGCAGCTATGATTTGAGCGAAAAAAATGTGAAATTAAAAAAATATGCTGTTTGCCTCGATTTTCATATAGGAAACTGCAAAGGGCCTTGTGAAGGACTTCAATCAGAAGAAGATTATCAGAAAGACATTCAGGCCATTCGGAATATTGTAAAAGGGAACTTTAAGGAATCTCTACAACAGTTTTATGGCCTAATGACCTATTATGCTGATGAATTGGAATTTGAAGAGGCCCAAAAAATAAAGGAAAAAATAGCGATTTTAGATAAATATCAGGCAAAATCCACCGTAGTAAATCCGTCGATTACCAATGTGGATGTTTTTTCTATTATTTCAGATGAAAGTTACAGCTATGTGAACTTCTTCAAAATAATCAATGGTGCAATAATTCAATCCCATACCGTTGAAATTAAAAAGAAATTAGACGAAACCGACAAAGAATTATTGGAATTGGCCATTATTGAAATCAGACAGCGGTTTAACTCTGAATCCACCGAAGTTTATGTTCCTTTTGAAGTTGATTTGGGAGAAAACATAAAAGTAACAATTCCTAAACTTGGAGATAAAAAACGGATTGTGGATTTGAGTTTGCGAAATGCTAAATATTATAGGCAAGAGCAGTTTAAACAGTTAAAAATTGTAGATCCGGATAAGCATGTAAAAAGAATTATGGCACAAATGCAAAAGGATTTGCGGTTAACGTCGGAACCGAGATATATTGAGTGTTTTGACAATTCAAATATTCAGGGAACCAATCCGGTTGCGGCCTGCGTGGTTTTTAGAAACGGAAAACCCAGCAAAAAGGATTACCGACATTTCAATATAAAAACGGTTGAAGGGCCCGACGATTTTGCCTCTATGGAAGAAGTTGTTTTCAGGAGGTATAAAAGGTTGTTGGAGGAAGGACAAGAATTGCCTCAGCTAATTGTTATTGATGGCGGAAAAGGACAGTTGACTTCGGCCTTAAAAAGCCTTGACGTTTTAGGGCTGCGACATAAAATTGCCATTATCGGAATTGCCAAACGATTGGAGGAAATCTACTATCCGAATGATCCAGTGCCTTTATATTTAAACAAAACTTCTGAAACCTTAAAAATTATTCAACAATTGCGCAATGAAGCGCATAGATTTGGAATAACACACCATCGAAATAAAAGAAGCAAAAATGTTTTGGTTAATGAATTGGAACAAATTCCGGGAATTGGTAAGCAAACTATTGTATCTTTATTGAAGCAATTTAAATCGTTAAAAAGAACGGCGCTGGCTTCAGTTGAAGAGTTGGAACAAGTTGTCGGAAAATCTAAAGCCATTGTTATTTTTAATTATTGTCAAAAAGATAAAAGTTAATGAGAAGAATTTTTTTTATTTCTTCTTCTGAAAACTTGTTAATCTTTTGGGCCAATAGTTCGACCAAATTAAGGTAAATAACAATGCGGCCTTGCCTATCAAGTTTGCGCGTTATAAAGCCATTTAACTCTATAGTTTTATTATC
>DAIQBF010000061.1:0-13992 GCA_036781305.1 Lutibacter sp. | reverse complement strand
ATGCATCGGCATTGGCATATATCAATTTATATAAATCATTAAATCAGTAAGTTATGGTAGGTGATAAAGTTTTAGCAATTATTTTAGGCGGTGGCCAGGGATCCAGATTACACCCATTAACGCAAACGCGATCCAAACCTGCCGTGCCAATTGCCGGTAAATACAGGCTGGTGGATATCCCTATTTCAAATTGTATTAATTCAGCTATCAAGCGCATTTTTGTGTTAACGCAATTTAATTCGGCCTCATTAAACAGGCACATTAAAAACACCTATTATTTTAGTTTTTTCAGTTCTGCTTTTGTTGACGTTTTGGCTGCCGAACAAACTCCCGGTAACAGCACTTGGTTTCAGGGTACGGCAGATGCGGTTAGGCAAAGCATGCACCACTTTTTAAATTTTGATTTTGATTATGCCTTGATTTTATCAGGAGACCAATTATATCAGATGGATTTTGAGGAAATGGTTGAAAGACACATTGAAATGGAAGCCTCTATTTCTATAGCAACAATTCCTGTAAATGCAAAAGATGCCACTTCTTTTGGGATTCTGAAAACAAATGAAAATGATGAAATAACTTCTTTTATTGAAAAACCTGCTGCTGAATTTTTGCCAGATTGGACTTCCGAAGTAAGTGATGAAATGAAAATGGAAGGCCGAAATTATTTGGCTTCCATGGGAATTTATATTTTTAACAGAAATCTTCTTGTTGAATTAATGTCAAATCCCGACACAAATGATTTTGGTAAAGAAATTATTCCGCAGGCCATTGATAAACATAAAGTTGTGAGCTACCAATATGAAGGTTATTGGACCGATATTGGAAATATAGATTCCTTTTTTGATGCAAATTTGGGATTGACGGATGATTTTCCGAAATTCAATTTATACAGTGCAGAAAAGCGCATCTATACCCATGCCAGAATGTTGCCCACCACAAAAATTTCGGGAACCGTATTAGACAAAACAGTAATAGCAGATGGTTGTATTATAAACGCAGGGAAAATTGAACACTCCGTAATTGGAATTCGCTCAAGGATTGATACCGAATCAACCATTATCAACACCTATATGATGGGATCCGATTATTACCAGTCTCTTGAGCATATTTTAGATGAAAATATTGTTTCCATGGGAATTGGGAAACGCTGTTTCATAAAAAATGTAATTTTGGATAAAAATTGCTGCATTGGTGATGATGTGAGGATTAATGGAGGGAAACATCTTAAAGATATAGAGACAAATACCTATGTTGTAAGAGATGGTATAGTCGTTGTTAAAAAAGGCGCATTAATTCCAAATGGGTTTATAATTTAATTTATGACAAATGTAATTACACACAGTCTTTTTACAGATTTTGACATCAATTTATTTAAAAGCGGAAAGCATTATCGATTGTATGAGAAATTTGGCTCCCATATAATAACAATAAATGGTGTTGCGGGCACTTATTTTGCTGTTTGGGCACCAAGCGCCAAACAAGTTTCCGTAATTGGAGATTTCAACCATTGGGTTGATGGCGAATTTAATCTGAATGTCCGCTGGGATGCTTCGGGTATTTGGGAAGGATTTATTCCTTCTGTGGGAAAAGGAAATTTGTACAAATACAAGATTCATTCAAATATTAACAATTACGTTTCTGAAAAAGCCGATCCTTACGCCCGAAGGTGCGAACATCCTCCAAAAACGGCCTCAGTGGTTTGGGAAGATACTTACAAATGGAAAGATAAAAGCTGGATGCACACGCGCAAAAAAAACAATGCATTGGATGCACCTTTCTCTGTTTATGAAGTGCATTTGGGCTCATGGCGTAAAAACACAAAAGAAAACAGATCCTTGTCCTACTTTGAATTGGCAGACGAATTGGTGACTTATGTGAAAGAAATGAATTTTACCCACGTAGAATTTATGCCGATTATGGAATATCCTTATGATCCATCTTGGGGATATCAGGTTACCGGATATTTTGCGCCAACTTCTCGTTTTGGATATCCAGAAGATTTAAAGTATTTGGTCGATAAATTGCATCAAAGCGAAATAGGAATTATTTTGGATTGGGTGCCTTCACATTTTCCTGAAGATGCTCACGGACTTGGTTTTTTTGACGGCTCAAACTTATATGAACATCCAGACAAGCGAAGAGGTTACCATCAAGATTGGAAAAGCCTTATTTTTAACTACGGAAGAAATGAAGTCCGTTCCTTTTTAATCAGCAATGCAATTTTTTGGCTGGAGCAATATCACGCCGATGGTTTGCGCGTTGACGCGGTGGCTTCTATGTTATTTCTCGATTATTCGCGTGAAGACGGCGAATGGGAGCCAAATATTTACGGCGGAAATGAAAATTTAGAGGCTGTTTTGTTTCTAAAGGAATTGAATGAAGAAGTGTATAAATCATTTCCTGATGTGCAAACTATTGCTGAAGAATCTACGGCATTTCCTATGGTTTCCAAACCAACTTTTATGGGCGGTTTGGGTTTTGGAATGAAATGGATGATGGGTTGGATGCACGATACTTTAGATTATTTTTCTAAAGACACCATTTACAGAAAATACCATCAAAATGAAATTACCTTTAGTTTAACCTACGCTTTTACTGAAAATTTTATGTTGCCTTTGTCGCATGATGAAGTGGTGCATGGCAAAAAAACCATTTTGGGTCGTATGCCTGGCGATGAATGGCAACGCTTTGCAAATCTGCGTTTGTTGTATGGTTATATGTTTACGCATCCCGGCACAAAATTGTTGTTTATGGGAAGTGAATTTGGCCATTATGAAGAATGGAATTTTCAAAAAAGTTTAGATTGGAATTTATTGGAGTTTTTTCCGCATAAAAACACGCAAAATTATTTTAAGGATTTAAACCTATTTTATAAATCCACGCCTGCATTATATGAAAAAGGATTTAGTCAGGAAGGTTTTGAATGGGTAAGTTATGATGACTCCGAAAACTCTGTGATATCCTATTTAAGAAAAGGCAATAATCCTAAGGATGATGTGTTGGTAATCTGTAATTTTTCGCCGCAAACATTGGAAAATTATAAAATCCGCGTTCCGAGAAAAGGAAAATTGCTGGAAGTATTTAGCAGCAACCTTGAAAAATATGGAGGAAGTGGTGCGGTAAATGCCGAAAAAATTACCATAAAGAAACAACCGAAAAGCACTAGTGAATATTTTGTCACTCTTGTTTTACCCCCACTTGGTATCTCAATTTTAAAATTCTGCTAAATTTAATAGTGCCAAATTGTATTAATTTTATATTTATGTTAATAAGCTGTAATATTTTAAATAAAAATAATAATTATTAAATTGTTTATTTTACTACGTTTGCACTTTTACCAATTAATTTAATTTATGATTGTAAACACTGAATTAGAAAATAAAGGGAATCAGTTTCCTTCAAAAATAATCTCCTCTAAAAAAGACGTTGACACACTCTATTTTACGAGTGAAAATAATGTGGTACTGCAACTTACCATTCAACGGGACAGCGTGTTGCGATTTCGATATACCACAACTTCTATTTTTGAGAATGATTTTTCCTATGCCATTACACGATATGCCAGCAGGGGTTTTAACCAACTTTCAGTAACGGAAGACGATAGCAAATATATTATTACAACTTCAAAATTAATTTGTCATATTTCAAAAGAGAATATGAGAAAATCAATTTTTGATGCAAAGGACAATATCCTTATTTCAGAAGATGAACTTGGTTTTCATTGGGAAGAAAGTTATGAATTTGGAGGGAATATTGTGAAAATGTCTAAAAATTCCCAAGAAAAAGAAAGCTATTACGGATTGGGTGACAAACCGGTGCCTTTAAATTTAAAAGGAAAACGTTTTGAAAATTGGGCGACAGATTCTTATGCATTTAATAAGGATACGGATCCTATTTATAAGGCAATTCCATTTTATACAGGACTTCATCACGGAAAATCCTACGGCATATTTTTCGACAACACCTTTCGGGCACATTTCGATTTTTGTCAGGAACGCAGAAATGTCACCAGTTTTTGGGCGCAGGGAGGCGAAATGAATTATTATTTTATCTATGGTCCCGAAATGGGGGAAGTGGTATCCAATTATACAGATTTAACAGGAAAACCGCACGAATTACCGCCACTTTGGGCATTGGGTTACCACCAATGTAAATGGAGTTATTATCCTGAAGCAAAGGTAAAAGCAGTCACCAATAAATTTAGAGAATTAAGAATTCCCTGTGACGCCATTTATTTAGACATCGATTATATGGATGGATTTAGGTGTTTTACCTGGAACAAAGAATATTTTCCAGACCCTAAAAGAATGGTGAAAGAATTGGCCGATAATGGATTTAAAACCGTGGCTATTATTGATCCTGGAATTAAAATAGACAAGGAATACAGTGTTTTTAAGGAAGGTTTGGATAAAGATTATTTTTGTAAACGTGCCGATGGTCCCTATATGAAAGGGAAAGTATGGCCAGGAGAATGTTATTTCCCTGATTTTACCAATCCTGAAGTCCGCGAATGGTGGTCGGGTTTGTTTAAAGAACTTATTGAAGATATTGGGGTAAAAGGCGTGTGGAATGATATGAACGAACCCGCAATTATGGATGTCCCCGGAAAAACATTTCCGGATGATGTAAGGCATGACTACGACGGAAATGAATGCAGCCACAGGAAAGCGCATAACATTTACGGAATGCAAATGGCAAGAGCCACTTACCAAGGATTAAAAAAATTCGCCTATCCAAAACGTCCTTTTGTGATTACCAGAGCGGCTTATTCTGGAACACAGCGTTATACCTCTACTTGGACTGGCGATAATGTGGCGTCATGGGAACATTTAACCATTGCGAATATGCAGGCACAGCGCATGTGTATGTCGGGCTTCTCTTTTGTAGGATCAGATATCGGCGGATTTGCAGAACAGCCCAGCGGAGAACTGTATGCGCGCTGGATCCAATTGGGAATTTTCCATCCGTTTTGCAGAACGCATTCTTCGGGTGAACATGGCGATCAGGAACCTTGGGCTTTTGGTGAAAACATTACCGATATCGTCAGAAAATTCATTGAAATCAGGTATCAATTGCTGCCTTATTTATACACGGCATTTTGGCGTTATGCCACGGAAGGCATTCCAATTTTGAAATCTTTGGTATTGTATGACCAAGCCGATTCACATACGCATTATAGAAATGATGAATTTGTTTTTGGCGAAAAAATATTGGCTTGCCCTATTACTGAACCAAATGCCAAAGGAAGAAGAATGTATATTCCGGAAGGAAATTGGTATAATTTCTGGGACAACACGTTGGTTAAAGGAGGAAATGAAGTTTGGGTTGATGCAGATTTGGACAGTATGCCAATTTTTGTGAAAGAAGGTGCCATTATCCCAAAATATCCTATTCAGCAATATGTTGGAGAAAAGGAAATAGCGGAACTTCATTTGGATGTGTTTTTTAAATTGGGAAAAGAAAAAGCACTGGTTTATGAAGATGCGCAAGACGGATTTGATTATAAAAAAGGGAGATTTAGTTTGAGAAACTTTAATTTGTTGGGCAAAGAAGATTCTTTGACCATACAGCAATTTAAATCGGGAAAATATATTACTTCTTATGAAACTTTTGAAATTAATTTAATAGGATTGCCTTTTGAAATCAAAAAAGTGGAAGTGGACAATGTTGAAATTGATTTGGCTTCCAGTCTTATAGCAAATATTTTGGTTATCTCAAAAGAATTTACTGAGCTTCATATTATTGGTGAAAAAACGATACTTATTTAATCGTTTTAGTCTATTACTTCATGAAAAAAGCTCCTCGTCTTGAGGAGCCTTTTTTTAATATATAGAGTGGACTTACAACAGCAAGCTTTAATTTCTAAAAAATACAATAGGAATTATAAGGACATTACTTACTGAAATACCATTTTCAAAAGCAGGTTTCCAATTTGGCATGTTCTCAACAACTCTTTTTGCTTCTTTATTAAGTATTTTGTTAACGCCTTTAACTATATTTACATCAGATATTTTGCCATCTTCTTCAACTTTAAAACATACAATTACCTTTCCTCTAGTACTTGAATTATTAGAGTTTCTTGGGTATTTAAGGTTTTTGCTTAAATACTTGGCTAACTCTTTATGGCCACCTTGAAATTCAGGTATAGAATTTATGTTTTTTGAAGGTAAAGGAAGCTCTATTGCACTTGATTCTGCATTATCTTCTATAAAAGTTAATGTATTTTGTGCATTGATTTGGGTAGTTAAAAAAAACAGAATTAAAAGAATTGAAGTGGTTTTCATATAATTTGATAACTATAACCTTTTCAGGAGTTAAATTATTTCGTTTAAAATAATTACTGCAAAATTACGCTATAAGAGGGGGTAATTGAATTGATAAATATCATATTAATATATTTTATATTGTTTATAGAAAGTGCAATTTTCTTCCTAAAAATGAAAAACCCGTAAAGAAAACATCTTTACGGGTTTTAAATATTCTAAATTTAATCTTCTATTTTGAAGACATTTTATGTAGCTATTATTTAAGTATTATATTCAACCTAGCAAAAAGAAATCGCCCACCAATACCAAATTGTTGTGCTCTTCTTGACCAGTCGAATCTACCAGAACTTCTATTGTTTCCAGTTTGAGGAACTCCATTTGAATCAATATATGAAATTGATTCCTCAGCTCTATCTGGATAAATATCAAATAAATTATTTGCACCTACAGTAACTGTTGTACTTTCAGACATTTTATAGCCGAAAGATAAATCTGTTACCAATTTAGAGCCAAAAACTTGCTGTAAACCTGGATTAGTAGTAGCTTCTGTAACTTCACCAAACCAAACATTTCTTAAAAACACATTGAATTTATCAGTGGTTAAACTGTTAGATAAATTAATTTTGGTTCTTGGCACGGCTTCTTCCAAATAAACCCTACTGTCTTCAGGGAAATAAGTTCCCACCAATCCCGCATTAATTAAAACATCAGAGGCATTAATGTCGCCAACTTGTATCGTTTTAGAAAAAGTGCCCGATAAGTCAGATTTCAACTTGGCATTAGTGCCTATTAAAGCATCATGCGTTATTACAACATCCAAACCTTTTGATTCAGTGTCAATAGCATTGGCAAAAAATGAAGCGGCAGATGCATTTGCTTGTGCCAATAAATTGTCTAATTCAGTTCCGGTTTCTGGCCCTTTAAATTGACCGGTATATACAACTCTGTCATTAATGCCAACAAAATAACCATCAACGGTGAATGTTAAATGAACTTCTGGCAATTTAGAGGTAAATCCTAAACTAATACTTCTGGAGGTTTCTTCTTTTAATTGAGGTATTCCTAGTAATTTCGCAGCCCTACTGTCATTGGCAAAAGTTCCCACTTCTTGAGGATTTCCGGCATTATCAAAAATAGTGGAGGTAGAGTTAAAATTCAATTGATGCAAAGACGGAGCTCTAAAACCTGTGTTAAAAGCCGCCCTGATATTGGTATTTTCACCGGCTTTAATTCTTGTGGCAACTTTAAAATTTACGGTTGAGCCAAAATCGGAATAATCTTCATAACGTACGGCACCACTTAACAATAAGTTTTCGGTAACGTCGGCTTCCATATCAAAATAACCGGCAACGCTGCTTCTGCCTCGAGATAATTCATTTGCAGGACTAAACCCCGGGAATACTTGTGAGCCTCCCGGTCTCGGAGCATTAAAGAAATCTTTTGCCGGAATCTGTGAGGATAAAGTAATTACTTGTCCGTCAGCGGTATATTGCGAATAAGATGCAGGTTCCCCAGCAATAATATCATAATTTTCCAAACGGTATTCAGCACCAAAAGCAATGTTTAACCCAGCCATTGTGTCTTCAAAAAACTGGCTAATGTCTAAATTAGTGGTGTTTTGTGCAAATGAAAATCCGCCAGCATCAAAAAGCGTAGGGGATGCTTTTTGCATAGAGGCATTAAAGGTATTGCCTATAGTGTACATAAATGCGTTTTTTCCCCAAGTATTGCTAAAATCCACATCCCAGTCAGAAACTTTACCTTTTATGCCAACAGAGAAGGATTTATCTGAAATATCAGAATTGATTTCAGGTAAGAATCCGTTCATATATGCAGGCGTATAGGTTCTACTTTCATTAGGTTGCCTATAAAACCCTCCTGAATTTCCCGTTCTTGAACTCATCCCTGCAAATGAATACAATTCGGTACCTTCTTCATCTAAAGGAAGTGAGAGGTTTGCAAAGAAACGGCCACCTCTTAATGAAGATTGTCCTACTCTCATATTAAAATCACTTCTTTGTAAACCACGTGCCGCCAGTTCGGCAGCTGTATTGTCAATTGGAGCTACGCCATTTACTAAACCATTTTTATAAGTAAGTTCTGTCAAGACACCTGCTACTGAGTTAATTCCGTCAGAAATTCCTATTAAATCGACCTTAGTAGCATTAGGGTTTATGTTGAACCCAGCAGCATTACCATATTGAATTACATCTGCAACGTTATCATCTAATAATTTTGATAAATCATAACCAGCATTATTTGCAAATCTTTCAATAGTATTATATTTATTAAAGATATTACCTTCCCATTCTTTCATTCTGCTGTATTCTTGTCTTACATCAAAATCTCCCGTAAAGTTTATAAAACCACCTTTATCACCTAATTGAAGTCCGTAGTTTGCACTAATATTGGTTGTTTCCCCATCAACGCCACCAGTTTGGTCGTTTGCATTTTTAGTAAAGTTTGCGCCTGAAGTGACATTCAAGTTTAACACATTAGTGCTTCTTTTTAATACAATGTTAATAACGCCGGCAATGGCATCAGAGCCATATTGCGCAGCTGCGCCATCTCTAAGAACCTCAATGCGCTCTATAGCGGCTGCCGGTATTGCATTTAAATCAGTACCAACACTACCGCGACCAAATGTGCCATTCACATTTATCAATGATGAATTGTGTCTTCTTTTACCGTTGATTAAAACCAAAACCTGATCTGGACCCAAACCTCTTAAAGACGCCGGATCAACATGGTCTGTACCATCAGCAATAGTTTGGGTATTTGATGTAAACGAAGGTGCCACATAGTTCAATATCTGGTTTAAGTTAACTTGTGGTCCTGCCGTAATTAGTTCTGCTACATCAATAATATCGACAGGAACGGCTGTGTCAACAGCTGTTCTGTTTGGATTTCTTGATCCAACAATCATGACTTCCTTTAATGCTACTCCAGAAACCAAGACGACATTAAATATTTTTGTGCCGTCCATTTGTAATTTCTTTTCATTATACCCCACATAAGAAAATATGAGGTTTTCGCTGCTTTGAACCATAATCGCATAATTGCCGTCAAAATCTGTTGAGGTTCCTCTTGAAGTTCCTTCAATTGTAACAGAAACTCCAGGCAACGGCTGGTTGTCTGTGTCTGTTACTTTTCCTGTAACTTGATACGATTGCGCAAAGATGGCCACCGTAGAAAGCGATAAAATCCCTAAAATAAGTAGTTTTTTTAAATTCATGCTTTTGTTATTTAGTTAATTAATAAGGGCAATATATGAATAAAATTTAACTTTTAATTAACTAATTTGAAACAAATGTTACAAATTTCTTAATAAACAATGAATAGTACATTTTGTTTAATAATCTATAATGGTTGTCATAAATTAAATTTTTAACAAAAAGTATTTAATTTTAGAGTCTCAACAAATAATCTAAAAATTGTTGGGCTTCAAAAGCAGTTTATTTTTGTGCAATGATGTATATTTGATTTATTAAAAATAAAAAAAATTAAAAGAACAATTCAAAATGAAACTTTTAGAAAATAAAACAGCATTAATTACGGGTGCTACAAGAGGAATAGGAAAAGGAATTGCCCAAACTTTCGCAAAACAAGGAGCAGATGTCGCATTTACTTATAGTTCTTCAGTTGAAGCTGCTCAAGCATTGGAAAAAGAATTAATGAGTTATGGCGTAAAAGCAAAAGGATACCAATCAAATGCCGCAAATTATGAGGCTGCACAAGAATTGGCTGCTGATGTTTTAAAAGAATTTGGGACCATTGATATTTTGGTAAATAATGCCGGAATTACAAAAGACAATTTGCTGATGCGTATTTCTGAAGAAGATTTTGATGCGGTAATTGAAGTAAATTTAAAATCGGTTTTCAATTTAACAAAAGCGGTAATTAGGCCAATGATGAAACAACGCTCCGGTTCTATTATCAATATGAGTTCAGTGGTTGGATTAAAAGGAAACGCGGGACAAACAAATTATGCGGCTTCCAAGGCCGGTATTATTGGTTTTTCAAAATCGGTGGCTTTGGAATTGGGTTCCAGAAATATTAGAAGCAACGTTATTGCCCCAGGATTTATAGAAACTGAAATGACTGCCAATTTACCTGAAGAAACGGTTAAACAATGGAGAGAGGCCATTCCGTTAAAACGAGGAGGAACCCCAGAAGATATTGCAAATGCCTGCGTATTTTTAGCTTCTGAAATGAGTTCTTATATTACCGGTCAAACATTGAGCGTTGATGGCGGAATGTAAAGCCCCCTAGCTCCCGAAGGGGGAATAAAAAAAATAAAGTAGGGACAGGTCGTGACCTGTCTGTTCTATGGGTTGAAAGGAAAATAGAAAATAGACTAAAAAGACATAAATTTTAAATTTAAGTTTAAACAAGCTCTTTTTACTATGAAAAGGACTGGGGATAGGAACCACATTGATAAATAAAAATGGAAACTGAAAAATTGTTAGCTATAATTTTAGCGGTATTTATAGCGTTATTTATAGCTGCTTTTCAATATTTATGGAAAAATAAAGAACGAAGCCAATTAACTTATTGGCTTTCTTTTTTAAGGTTCACAACCATTTTTTTGATATTGTTGTTGCTTATCAATCCTTCAATAAAAAAAAAGAATATTGAAATCATAAAACCAAATTTATTGGTTGCGGTTGATAATTCGAAGTCCATTAAATTCAATTCACAAGATGAAGCCGTAAAAAGTTTGGTTGAAAAATTAAAACAGGATCCGAAATTAAATGACAAATACACCATTGGATATTTTGGTTTTGGAAGTAGTTTATATCCATTAAATGAATTAAATTTTCAGGAAAACCAAACAAATTTATCGCTGCCTTTTGAAGAGTTTTCAAAATTGCATAAAACGGGTTCAAACCCGGTAATTTTAATTTCCGACGGAAACCAAACGGTTGGAAACAGCGTTGAATTTGTAAATTATAAAAGTGCTGTTTTTCCTTTTATAGTTGGAGACACCACTGTTTTTGAAGATATTTACATCAGCCAATTAAATGTCAATCCGTTTACTTTTATCAACAATCAGCTTCCTGTTGAGCTTTTTATCAATTACACGGGAAACAAGCCTATCACCAAAAATCTTAACGTTTATCATAAAGGAACGAAAGTTTACTCACAACAATTTCAATTTTCAAAAAATCAAAATGTTAGAACTGCTTCATTTTTTTTAAAGGCCACAACAAAAGGAACCCAATTTTATACCGCTACTGTTGATCAACTTAATGATGAGCAAAATATACAGAATAATAGCAAAAATTTCAGCATTAATGTTATTGAAGAAAAATCGGAAATCCTTATTTTAACATCCATTGTGCATCCAGATTTAGGGATGTTAAAAAAATCCATTGAAAGCAATAAACAAAGAACGGTTACCATTTCTACTGTCGTTGATTTTAAAGGTAAAACAACTGATTATCAATTGGTTGTTTTGTATCAGCCCACAACCATATTCAAAAATATTTTTGCAGAAATCAACCAAAAGGAGTTGAATTATTTTGTGATTACGGGAAGAAGTACCGATTGGAATTTTTTAAATGGCGTTCAATCAAGTTTTTTAAAAAAAGTAAGTGGAGAGCTGGAAAATTACAGCCCTATTTTCAATTCTAATTATGCTGCTTTTTTAAGTACCGATATTGATTTTTCAAATTTTTCGCCTATTGAAGATCATTTTGGGGAGATTTCATTTTCGGCACCTTATCAGTCATTATTGTTTCAAAAAATAGGAAATATTGAAACAGACAAGCCTTTATTGGCCACTTTTGAAAACGGCAATCAAAAAGCCGCTGTTTTATTTGGTGAAAATTCTTGGCGCTGGCGAATGGACAGCTTTTTGGAAAATAAAACTTTTGAACGTTTTGATGGTTTTTTGGCAGGCTTAATTCACTATTTGGTTTCTGAGAATTCAAAAAGCAGACTGAATGTAACTGTAAATCCCATTTATTATGCAAATGAAATTATTCAAATTTCAGCAAGTTATTTGGATGAAAATTTCAATTTTGACAACAGAAACAAACTTTGGTTAACCGTTTCGAATGAAGAGACTAAATTTATTAAAAAAATACCTTTTGCGGCCTTAAACAACAGGTTTGTTGTGGAACTTCCAACAATTCCTTTTGGGGAATATCAATATACCGTTTCGGTTGAAAATACGGACAACAGCGTTTCCGGAAATTTTAAAATTTTTCCTTTTGAAATTGAAGCGCAATTTACCAATGCCAACTCCCAACAGTTAAAAAAAGTGGCGAACAAAACACAAGGGTTCATTTTTTATAACAATCAGGAGAAAAACTTAATCGATTATTTAAAAAATGACGAACGCTTTAAAAGTATTCAGAAAAATACCATTTCAAAAACACCGCTAATTGACTGGCAATGGATTTTGGGTTTAATTATTCTTGTAGTAAGCATAGAATGGTTTACACGAAAATATTATGGCAAGATCTGATCTTCTTTTTAATGAAAATGATAAAAGGACGTTTTATTTAGTTAAATGCCATTAAACCAAGCACCAAATTTAGACGTTATAATTTTGTTTTGTATATTTGAAATTAATTAAAAAAAATTAGAAATGAGCAACGGACAATTACAATTGCCAAAAAATTTAATGCCAATAATAATAGGTGTAATTATACTTATTATCTTTTTATCAAAATCAACAACAACAATCAATTCAGGAGAAGTAGGCGTGTTGTATAAAACATTTGGTGGCGGTGTGGTTACCGATGAACCACCTTTGGGTGAAGGGTTTCATGTCGTTGCACCTTGGAACAAAGTATTTGTTTATAATGTGAGACAACAGGAATTGTTGGAAAGAGAAATGTTGGTTTTATCGGCCAATGGTCTTGAAATTAAATTGGATGCTTCAATTTTATATCAGCCAACAGCAGCCACAGTCGGTTTTTTACATCAAACAAGGGGTCAGGATTATCTTTCAAGCGTTATAATTCCTGCCGTGCGTTCAGCCACAAGAAGCGTGGTTGGAAGATATACGCCTGAGCAATTATATTCCACAAAAAGAGATGCCATTCAATCAGAAATTTTTGAAGAAACCAAAAAGATTATTGAACCTCAATATGTTCAATTAAATGCTATTTTGGTTAGGGACGTTACCCTGCCTGCAACCATTAAAACAGCGATCGAAAGTAAATTGAAACAAGAACAGGAATCGTTGGAATATGAATTTAGGCTGATAACTGCATCCAAAGAGGCTGAAAAACAAATTATTGAGGCAAAAGGTAAGGCAGACGCCAACCGTATTTTAAGTGCTTCATTAAATGATCAAATTCTACAGGACAAAGGTATTGAGGCCACCATTAAATTATCAGAATCTCCCAACAGCAAAGTTATTGTTATTGGAGGCGGAAAAACTGGGATGCCCATTATTTTAGGAAATCAATAGAAATTAAACATATTATAAGAAATGCACCCAAATTGGGTGCATTTCTTATTTTAGGCAATTTGAACAATTTTACGCTGTACTGTAAAGTTTTAGGAAACAAACATTCCATATCTTCTGTACTTATCCCATTGTAACCTTTTTGTTGTTGAAAATCTTTCAAAAGCAATATTTTTTTTGTTTTTTTCTGATTGGTTTAAATCTGTAGGTTTCATAATATTTAGTTTTTATTTGTCGATATTTATTTAGGGCTTGCTGAAAATATATAAAAGCACTAATAATCAGCAAATTAGATTGTTT
>DAIQBF010000060.1:0-14141 GCA_036781305.1 Lutibacter sp. | reverse complement strand
AACTCCTGTTATTTGAATGTCATTTATTTTCATTTTTTGTCCTATTTTCAATATATAATTGCAAACGAATTTTTATATGGTTTGTGCGACTTAGAAAACGGAGATTTTTCCGCCGTAGCAATATTTTTATTGAGTGTTTTTCAGTTTCTACTAGTTCCAATTTAAGCATAAATTATATACGGCTTAGGCACAGTTTTTTAATAGTTTTATTCTTTCATTGAAGAATTCGGTTTTATTTTGTTTCCACCATTTTAGTATTTCAGTAGATTCTATTATCGAAGTTAATTTTTCTGAAGTTAGAGTAAGATTTTCATCATTTGATAATTCTTTGCTTATTAATTCTATAGTACCCCAAACTTCTTGCTTTTGAAAAAACTTATGCAAGAATTTCATACAATTAGAGAAATATGGTGCTTGCTCCAAATTTATTTTAGGCAAAAGCGATACTAAATAATCATTCATTTTTTCAACATCTCCTTCATATCTTTTTTTGCTCAATTTTGGAGCCCAATATTTTGGTTCATAAATTGTATCAGTTATTGGTGTTTGGTTAAATATATCATCTGCACAATATCCAGCAAAAAACGTAAGAATAATACTGTCATTTTCAAGAGGTGAAAGCGTATCATATTTTTTTATAATCTTACTCTTAAGACCTCCTTCCGATTCAATATCATTCAGCTTGCTTTTTTCTAAATTTAATGTTACAAATTCAATTTCGAAAATATCGGCAAAAATATAAGCCATTAAAGTATGTGCAGCTTCGTGATATGAATTGTCCATTGCTAAAATCTCGTTATTTACTTTCTTTAAAAGCCGTAATATTTTCCAATTGCTTCGCCCAATAGACTTCCAGCAGCTCCAATTCCAACATTCCACGAACCATCTAAAGCTTTTCCAACCATTTTTCCAATCCATCCATTTACTTTAGCACCGAAAGTTTTATTTTCAGAGTTAGGTTCTTCAGCATCAATAATTTCAACTAATTCAGCTGTATCTTGTTCGGATAGACCATTCTTTTGTAAGAATTCAGAAAGTTGTTCTTTATTCCCTTTGTTGATTGTAATTTTTGCATCAATTTTTGCTTTGTTTCCTGTGTTTATGACGTTTCCATCTCCTGAATTTGTAATATTTGTACTCATAAATTGAACAATGGTTTGATTATTTGATTCTTGTTTTTCGTTAAAATCTTTTATTTTGATTTCAAAACCGAATTCCTCTGCTATTTGCATTACAAATTCTAGAAGTTTTGTTCTAATAAAATTCGGAATGTCTACAATAATATTCCCATTCCCAATTATTTTAGCACCAACCGCATCTAATCTTGTATTGCTTTTATATAATTTTCTTACAGCTGGTTGAATGATATGTAGTAATTCCATTGGTATTGGACGATAAAACTCATTTTTATTCCCATTACTTTCAAGCATTTCTTTTGCCATTTTTTCAACAGTCGCAATTCCTTCTCTAATATCAATATATCTAAATGCCTCATCAAATGGACTGTCTAACATAGAAACAGGTATTTCCATAGTATGTCTATTTAAATATGCTTGAACGTCTACAATTAAACTGCCAATTGCTTTGCGGTATTCGGGAACAATAGAGCCTTGGTCTTTATACCCGTTTATTTCGTTGTTCGTGAACTGAATTAATTCATTGTTTTTTGTCAGTCTCCCAAAATAATTTAGTCGCATTAATGGATTTACTAAACTTTTTTCAGCGTCAAGTAAATCGTTAATCACGTCATTAATTATAAAACTGTTACTTGGATTGCTCATTTTTTTCAAATTGTGCCTTACTTGTTATATCCCAACAAATATTACTATTAATCATAAATGTAATAAATTTTTCTAAACAAAAAAACCACCCCCATTTAGGAGATGGGTACTTCATTTTATTATTTATTGACTTTATTCCTCAAAAAAGAATTCATGTATTTTGATTATTTCACTTCTTCCAATTTGTACTAAATCACTTGTTTCTTTAAGAAAAATTCCAAGCGACTTTTCATTATAAATAAATTTCATATCATCAGAATAATCTGTAACCATATACATATCACCTTCTAGTTTATAAAATGGAATTTCTAAGTCACCTTTTCCATCTATTCCTTTATTCACTATTTTACCAGAAAGTAAAGCATCATTTACGCGTTTGTTATTAGTTTCTCCTGAAGCAACTTTAACATATGAAGTCATCATTTTTAACCATTCAATTTTATCGACTAAGTGCCATTTCACTTTATTAAAATCAATACCTTGTTCATTTATCCAACCATAGCTCGTAAATCCAAATAAAATTTGCTTTTTCCCATTAAGTATAGGTTTATCTTTAGGTTCAAACTCCTGAATGTTAAATATTAAGACAGATACAGAAGACATATCTTTTAATTTTTTACCATTAAAATCAAGTGTTTTTAAAGAAAAACTGGTCAATTCAGGTCTATTTGTAAGTACCCATTCGGTTCCTGTTAATTCGGCTTGCTCTTTCATTTGTTCAATTGCAGCAATACCTGCACCAATTGCAAGTAGGCCTCCAACAACAGCGGCTGTTGCTGCTCCATTATTTTGAGCTTCAACATTTTTAGGCAATAATATTGATATGATAACTAGAAATGTAAATAACTTTTTCATGCTTTTTTATTAAATTTTTATTAATTCTACTCTTAAGGATTTTCAAATTACTCCCCGTTTATTTTAGTGGTTTCTGGTCTCCACTGTAATTATCCCAACAAAAAATATCAAAGAGAGTAAATCTCTTTTCTTGGATTCAAAAAATAAAAGGAATTTTAGCATTTTTTTATAGGGGGTTCATAACAACTTTAAAACTAAGTAGCTTATTTGAAATATGTAATGATAATTATCACACACCCAAATTTAAACTCAAATAATAATTTTACATTACGGTAATCCGTAATGCTTTTATAATTTATTAAAATTTAGAAGTGAGCTATTTTTAAACAAAAAACCACCCCTTAAGGAAAGAGGTGGTAAAAATTGCTATGAAAAAGATGTAGGTCATAATGCCTACAATTCAAATATAGTAATTTAATTTTATTTATTCATCTTTTTATTCAACTTTTTCATTTCCTCACTTACCTTCTTTTGAACAACTTTCCCATAATGTGCTTGGGTTATTGCCATACTGCTGTGCCCTAACAATTCACTAACAATTTCCATTGGGACATCATTATATAGCAATACTGTTGATGCAAAAGTTTTTCTGGCTGTGTGGGTGGTTAACCTTTTATCTATACCTACAATCGTTGCGATTTCCTTTAAATAAGAATTATAAAGCTGATTGCTTGATATTGAAAACAACAATTCAGTGCTATCATCAGAATATTTATCAATTAGTTCTTTCGCCTTTGGCAATAAAGGAATTGCAAAATTACGCTGTGTTTTCTCCCTTTTCATTTCAATCCACAATTTACCATCAAATCCTTTTGAGATATGTTTTTTTTGTAGTTTGCTAATTTCATTATATGCCAATCCTGTATAGCAACTAAACACAAACCAATCTTTTACCTTTTGCAATCTAATCTGGGCAAATTGGTGTTTTTCTAAATTTGCCAACTCTTTTGTAGTTAAAAACACTACCTCTAGCTTTACTCTTTTGGATGAGTATAGCATAAATGGGTCTTTATCTAAAAAACCTTCAGCAATGGCAACTTTTACAGATTTTCTAAAACGTTGAATTGATTTATTAATGGTAATTTGTTTTTGTTCCTTTTCAACCTTTAAATAATAGTCCAGTTCTTCCAAAAACTGCAAATTCAACTTTTTTAATGGCAAATCATTCGTTTTATATTTGTGCTTAATGAAAGATTTCACATTGTTTTTAACGTAATAAAACTTGTTCCAAGTTACTTCCTTAATCCCCTTCCCTATAAGCCTTTTAAGCTTAATTAAGTAGACTTCAAAGTATTCAACAGTATTGTATTCTTTGGCTGTTTTCTTGCCCTTATACAGCGTGTAAATGTCAATTACGCTAAAACTACTTTCCTGAACTTGAAGCAATAAAAAAGCCTTATTAATTTTTGATTTAATAAGGCTCAGTTGTGAATTAATAAATTCAGTTTCATCATTTGGTGGTTCAGCTTTTTGATGCTTATTATTCCAGTATTTGGGATTTATAAATAATCCAGTAGTAATTTGCTTCCTTTGTTCTAAATAAGTCAATCTACATATTAAAGGTGCTTTACCATCATATCTTATTTTATTATTTGCGGATACAAATAGAATATTAAGTTTATTAATTTTCATAATGATTTAGATTTTTAAAATATTGAATTGTTAAAATATAGATAGCTACCTTTTAATTTTTAATGGGTACCTTTAAGTATGCCTTTTTTTGGTTAAAAAATAGATAAGTTGGCAATTTAGTAAGTTGGAAAGTATTGAATGCAATGAATGCACACAATGCAGTAATAATAAGTAAAATGAGGTGTTTGGTACTGTTTAAAATGAAAAAAACCACTCAATTTCTTGAATGGTTTTATACGCTTGGGCTCCTCCTCTTGGGCTCGAACCAAGGACCCTCTGATTAACAGTCAGATGCTCTAACCAACTGAGCTAAGGAGGAATTTATTCGCTTTTGCGAGTGCAAATATACAAGGTTTTCTTCTTTTTGCAAGAGATTTTCAAAAAAACTTCTTCTTTTTAAATTCTTTGCTTTTATTTAAAAGCAAGTTGCTGTAAATCAACTTAAAGCAAGTTGCTGAAATCCGCATTTATTTTAATGGTTTCTCATAAAATTCCGCAAAAAAGCACTAAAAAAGCCATATTTTTAACAAGATTGTTCAAACAGTACTAAAAGTATAATAATTGCAATATAAGCATAATTAAGATGGTGGTTTTGCTAAATGTTGTATTTTTACCTAATTAATTAAAACATTGACTACTAACAACACTATGGATAAATTTTCATTTTTAAATACGGTTCACACTGGTTTTATAGCCGATTTGTACGATCAGTATTTGATAAATCCTGATACAATAGAGCCCAGTTGGAGAAGTTTTTTTCAAGGCTTCGACTTTGCCAACGAAAAATATTCACTTAAGGACGGAGAAGAAGTCACGGTAAGTGAAGTTCCCGAAAATGTGTTAAAGGAATTTAAAGTGATTGAACTCATTAATGCCTATAGAACACGAGGCCATCTTTTTACAAAAACAAATCCGGTTCGCGAACGCCGAAAATATTTGCCTACGCTGGCACTCGAAAATTTTGGTCTGTCGGAAAAAGATTTGGATACCGTTTTTGATGCAGGACAAATAGTTGGCACAGGAAAGGCAACTTTACTCGAAATAGTTAAACATTTAGAAGCTATTTATTGTGACTCCATCGGGGTTGAATATATGTATATTCGAAATCCCGAAGAAATAAAATGGTTTCAAAACCAGCTGAACAAAAATTCAAACCACCCAAATTATACGCCAGAAACAAAAAAATATGTTCTGCAAAAATTAACTCAAGCGGTGACCTTTGAAAACTTTCTGCAAACCAAATATGTAGGCCAAAAGCGTTTTTCAATAGAGGGCGGAGAAACTTTAATTCCCGCTATTGGCGCTGTGATAAGACTTGCGGCAGAAAATTATGGCGTTAAGGAATTTGTTTTTGGAATGGCACACAGAGGGCGTTTAAACACGCTAATAAATATTTTCAGAAAACCAATCCGCGAATTATTTAGCGAATTTGAAGGGAAAGACTTTGAAGATGAAGATATTGATGGCGACGTTAAGTACCACCTGGGTTTAACAACCACAAAAACATTAAGAACCGGTACGGAACTTACTATGAACTTGGTTCCGAATCCTTCACATTTGGAAACTGTTGGCCCTATGGTGCAAGGGATTTCTCGCGCAAAAATAGATAGCAATTACCATGGAGACAATTCAAAATTACTTCCGATTATTGTTCACGGTGATGCCGCAATCGCCGCACAAGGCGTCGTTTATGAAGTAATTCAAATGAGTCAATTGGCAGGTTATTCAACCGGCGGAACCATTCATATTGTGGTGAACAACCAAATAGGCTTTACCACAAATTATTTGGATGCCCGCTCAAGCACCTATTGTACGGACGTTGCTAAAATAACCTTGTCACCTGTATTGCACGTAAACGCCGATGATGTGGAAGCGGTGACACATGCCATAGAATTCGCCATGAATTTTAGAATGCAATTTAAAAGGGATATTTTTATTGATTTGCTCGGTTACCGGAAATACGGCCATAACGAAGGCGACGAGCCTCGTTTTACACAACCAAAATTATATAAAGCCATTGCTAAACACCCAAATCCGAGAGATATTTACGCCCAAAAACTGATTGCCGAAGGAGTGATTGACGATGCTTATTTAAATAAATCGATTGCCGAATTTAAAGACTTGTTGGAAGAAGAATACCTGCTTTCCAAAGATGTTGAAACTTCAAAGGTAAGGGAATTTATGCAGGAAACCTGGAAAGGTTTTACCCGAAGAGGATTAGAAGCAATGTTAATTACCGAAAAAACTTCTTATCCAAAATCGAAATTAAAAGACATTGCTAAAATTGTTTCAACCGTTCCAAAGGGCATTAAATTTTTGAGAAAAGCTGAGAAAATTTTGTTGGACAGGCATAATATGGTTTTTGAAAATGACAGAATAGATTGGGGAATGGGAGAAACATTGGCTTATGGAACCTTGCTACAAGAAGGATTCGATATTCGTATTTCCGGACAGGATGTGGAACGCGGAACTTTTAGCCACCGCCATGCCATTTTGCGTGATGAAATTTCTGAAGAACGCATCAATTTGCTGAACATGCTGGGTGAAAATCAGGGAAAAATGAACATTTACAATTCCTTATTGTCGGAATACGGCGTGCTTGGATTTGATTATGGTTACGCCATGGCAAATCCAAATACCTTAACCATTTGGGAAGCTCAGTTCGGTGATTTCAGCAATGGAGCACAAATTATTTTCGACCAATATTTGTCCGCCGCAGAAGATAAATGGAAATTGCAAAACGGAATTGTGGTGTTGTTGCCGCACGGTTATGAAGGCCAAGGATCTGAACATTCTTCTGCGCGCATGGAAAGGTTTCTGCAATTGTGCGCCATAGACAATATGATTTTAGCCGATTGTACAACGCCGGCAAATTTTTTCCATTTACTGCGTCGTCAAATGAAACGCGATTACCGAAAACCGCTTATCGTGTTTACCCCAAAAAGTTTGCTTCGCCTTCCGGCTGCCACCTCTTCATTGGACGAGTTTTCCAAAGGAAGTTTTCAAGAGGTAATCGACGATAACATCGATAAAAAAAACATTACTAAATTGGTTTTTTGCACCGGTAAATTTTATTACGATTTGTTGGCCGAGCGCACCACTTTGGAAAGAAAGGATGTGGCGCTAGTGAGAATTGAACAATTGTTTCCGTTGCATTTAGAAAACTTACAACAGGTAATCGACAGTTATCCAAATGTTAAAAAATACGTTTGGGCACAGGAAGAACCTGAAAATATGGGTGCTTGGAGTTTTATGCTGCAACGTTTCAGATTGGTAAATCTTGAAGTGGCATCACAACCTTTCTATGCAGTTCCTGCCGCAGGTTCTTCAGCAAGGTTTAAACGAAGACACCAACGCGTAATTGATAAAGTGTTTGATACCAACAAATAAAATATCCTTAAAATGCCTTTCTTCGGAAAATATTTAAGGTAAAAAGATAAATAAAAAAATTAAAAAGATGATTTTAGAAATGAAAGTTCCCTCTCCGGGAGAATCTATCACAGAAGTTGAAATTGCTTCCTGGCTTGTTAAAAATGGCGATTATGTAGAAAAAGACCAACCCATTGCCGAAGTGGATTCCGATAAAGCAACCCTTGAGTTGCCTGCGGAAGAAAGCGGCATTATTACGTTAAAGGCTGAAGAAGGAGATACCGTACTTGTTGGTTCGGTAGTTTGCTTAATCGATTTAGACGGAAAAAAACCAGAAGGCAGTGAAAAAGCAGTTGACAGTAAACCGTCAGCAGTAAGCAGTGAGAAACCCGCAGAAAAAGCGGTCGCTCCAATTACATCTGAAAAAGCGATCACTCCAATTGCATCTGAAAAAACTTATGCAAGTGGCACCGCATCTCCTGCGGCAAAAAAAATATTAACCGAAAAAGGGATTTCCTCTTCTGAAATAATTGGAACTGGCAAAGACGGCAGAATCACAAAAAATGATGCTGTAAACGCAGTGCCAAGTATGGGAACTCCTGCCGGAGGTTCGCGTAGCAGTGAGCGCATAAAACTTTCTATGCTTCGCAGAAAAGTGGGTGAACGCTTGGTTGCGGTAAAAAATGAAACTGCGATGCTTACCACTTTTAATGAGGTGGATATGAAACCTATTTTCGACCTGAGAAACGAATATAAAGATACTTTTAAAGCAAAACACAACGTTGGTTTAGGATTTATGAGTTTCTTCACTTTAGCAGTTGTAAGAGCCCTAAAACTCTATCCGGATGTCAATTCAATGATGGATGGCGATTATAAAATCTTCTACGATTTTCAGGATATCTCTATAGCGGTTTCAGGTCCAAAAGGCTTAATGGTTCCCGTAATCAGAAATGCCGAAAACCTAACTTTTAGAGGGGTGGAAAATGAAGTGAAACGTTTGGCATTAAGGGCAAGAGACGGACAAATAACCGTTGATGAAATGACCGGCGGCACCTTTACCATTACAAACGGCGGTATTTTTGGCTCTATGTTGTCAACACCAATCATCAATCCGCCCCAAAGCGGAATTTTAGGGATGCACAATATTGTTGAAAGACCTGTTGTGGTTAACGGCCAAGTGGTAATTAGACCAATTATGTTTGTGGCCCTGTCTTACGACCATAGGGTTATTGACGGACGAGAATCTGTTGGCTTTTTGGTTGCAGTTAAAGAGGCCTTAGAAAATCCGGTGGAGATTTTGATGGATAACAATCCTAAAAGGGCCTTGGAACTGTAGAACTAAGCCTATTGCCAAAAATAAAAAAAACCAGACGAAATTGTCTGGTTTTTTTTATGTATTAATGACAAAAATCATTCTTATTTAGACCAATTAAAAATAATATTGCATAAATTTTCATTTCAAAATAAAATGGATAAATATTTATTCTCCTGTATTCTATGTATTGCATTAAATTTCAATTTAATGGCACAAACTGCAGAACCGTCAGCCACCGTTGATAAAAATATTTTGCAAATAGAATTAGAGTCCTTGTACATCATTCAAAAAGACGGTTCAGAAAAATTAAACTCTTGGAGTATTCCAAGTGCATTATTTCGATACGGTTTATTAAATGGTTTTGAATTACAATTAAACATTCCTATCGTAAAAGAAAAATTATGGGAAGGTGATCATTTAATTCACTCTATAAATAAATTTGATGACATACAAATTGGCTTTTCCATAAACCTTTGGAAAGAAAAAAAATTATTGCCAGAGACATCTGTTATGATAAGGGCAATATTGCCAACAGACAAAAAATTTAAACTTGAAAAATTTGGGAAAATTGTGTCATTAAACTTATCAAATAAAATATCAAGAAATTTATCTCTTAATTATAATGTCGGCCATGTCATAGAAACCAACAACACATCATCTTGTTTTTACATTGTAAATTTAACCTATCAAACAACTTCAAAACTACATTTATTTGTTGAAAATTTTGGCGATTTCCATAATAAAAGCTTAATGTCCCACAACCTAAATATTGGTGGCGGTTATAGTTTTAATGACAAGTTAATTTTAGACATATCTGTTGCCAATGGTTTAAATCAAAATTTGTTTTATGTAGGGGGTATATTAACGTGGATAATCAATACTAAGAAAAACTAGAATTTATAAACCAGCTTTTTTAAATACAAACATTTCTTTTCGTAGTTAATTATCGCGTTTCCTTTTTCTAAAATGTCTGCCCCAATAATACCGTCAATAGCTTCGGCATGATGTTCTGTCAGCGCCGTGTTAACATGAGTTAAATCGAGCAATACCACAGTAAAATTTTGATATTTCCATTGGTTAATTTCAACGGTGTTTTTAGAAGAAATTCTTGTTTCCATGCCTACCGCGCCAGCACCGGCTGCCTTAGTTTCCGAATCTTTCACTTCCAATTTAAATTTTTCGGCCAAATTTAAGTCGATGCAAGAATTTGAAGCTCCGGTATCTAATATAAACCGGCCTTTTACATTGTTTAATTTCACTTTGACTTCAAAATGATTGGTATTTATCTTTTTGAGTTTTATTTTGGCGTATCCTTTTCTTAAAAGAATGTTGTTAAATTCCATCTATAGTATATTTAGGGCAAATTTACCGATTTTTTTATTAGACAGTAACCATGGATAAAAATGCTGAAAACTCTTGATTCAAGGTTACTTTAATAAATATTTCAAAATAATCTCTTAGTTTTTTGTCTTCTTATCAACTTTTGAAAATGAAACAAAAAAAATACTGCCTCTAATTAAGGCAGTATTTCAATGATAGATTAACGAATTTTTTATTCTACTTTAAATGCAATTGGCAAACTGTATTTTACGCCTACCGGACGTCCGCGTTGTTTTCCCGGAATCATTTTTGGCAATGATTCAACAACTCTAATGGCTTCAGCTTCTAACCTTTTGTGAGGCGCTCTTGCTTGCACGTCTGTAATATTTCCATTTTTGTCAATTTTAAACATCACGAATATTTTTTTAACACCCGGTGTTAATCCCAAATCCGATGCCAAGTCTGCGTTAAACTTAGAGTTCACATGTTTGGCTATTTTATCTTGCAGGCATTCTTTTAATTCAGCCTTTGTTCCTTTACATCCTGGATATATAGGCACATCTTCAATAATCGCAAAAGGAACATCTTCCATAATCTCTTCATCCAAATTTGCTTCAACGATTTTCTTAACAACTACAGCCTCATTTTCATTGGTCTCTGTAGATTTAATAATGGTTTCCTCAACTACAGCTTCATCCTCAACAATTTCTATCTTATCTGGCGTAGGTGGAGGTGGAGTCTTTGGCTCAGGTGGTTTCACCTGTTCTATTTCTATAGTTTGCTCTTCATCCTGGATATTATAATTTGCCGGACCAAGCTCCGCAATTACCCTATCGTATGTTTTTCTTTCAATGGCTAAATATACCACTAAAAGGGCTAAAACCAAACCTAACTGCATAAATAATTTGGTGTAGGTCTCTAAATTTGCTTTCGGATTCTTTTTAACTTGCATCTGTAAATTTTTTATAGGTTGCTAATTTAATAATTAAAATATATTATACAAGTATAATTTTTAATTCATATGTAATTTTTATCGTTTTTTTATAGGTCATGTATAATTTGCATATTTTCATCCGTTTGTGTAATGTGTTTACGTTATGCTCATTTCATGTCATTTTTTTTCAAAACAAAAACAAAAAACAAAGTTGCAATTGTTATACCCGCTAAATTGGCAAATACATCATACATATCTGCTTGCCTGGTATAGGTAAATACATCTTGTAAAATCTCAATAATTATGCCATAAATAAAAACTGCTAATGACACAATAATAATTGATTTACACAAATAAGTTTTTGGCTTAAAGGTTAATAACCAACTAATTGTTAAAAGACAATAGCCAAAAGCATGCAAAATTTTATCAGAAACTTGCACGCCTATTCCCAACCCGTTTTTGAGTGAAATTAAGCTTCCAACAGCAATTGCAGCCGTTAAAAGGACGGAAACGTAAAAAAAATAATTACGCGCCAATCAATTTTCCGTATGCAGCAGCCGATAATAATTCATCGATTTGAGAGGCGTCTGAAATGGTTATTTTAATCATCCATCCTTCTCCATAAGGATCTTTATTCACTTTTTCAGGTTCATCACCTAAAGCATCGTTAAATTCAATTATTTCCCCTGTTATAGGCATAAATAAATCCGAAACCGTTTTTACGGCTTCCACCGATCCGAAGACTTCGTCTTTCTCTATAGTTTCATTTAAGGTGTCAATATCCACATAAACGATATCTCCCAATTCGCTTTGGGCAAAATGCGTGATCCCAATTGTTGCATTATTGCCTTCAATTTTAATCCATTCGTGGTCTTTTGTGTATTTTAATTCTGCTGGAATGTTCATTCTTTTAATATTTAATTTATTGCTTAATTTATTGTTTAATTACCAAATATATACCTGACACTTAACCCAGAACTTATTGATTGTCTTGGAAAAGTTGTTGAAATTGCATATTGGGAAGAACTTTGATCGAAATAAAATGAGGTTGTTAAATTTTTGCTTACCGCATAATCCGCAAAAAATTTAAGGGACAATAAACGTTGTCCTCCGGTTACTTGATCATTATCTTTATCTATTGCCCTAATAATTGTTTCATTGTCTCTTAAGGATATGTCTGCCCTCAAATCCAAATCTCCCTTTAGTTTTGTCAACTCACCGCCAAACCTAAATCTCATGGCCAAATCTTTAATTCTATATCCCAATCCAACCACATATTCTATACCTTTTATTTGGGTTATTGTGTTGTTATTGAAGTTTAAAGTAAGCCCTCTATCTTTATTGATTCGACCGCTGAAAGATACGAAATTTTTCATTTTCACATCAACTTTTATCAGTGGAGAAAATTCTTCCAGTAAATTGACATTTGTAAAGATGGTTTTGTTAATGTAATTGCCTGCTATATCGGTTTTTGCATAAGGATTATTCTCATTATATGCTAAATTATTGCTGAAACTTGTGATAGAGTATAGCGAATTATAACTGTGCGTAACCAAAAAACTTCTGAAATTTTCCTTAAACCAGCCTATTTTCATCAATCCTTTGTAGGTTAATTTCCAACTTGGAATGGGTACTTCCCTAAAGGCGCTTAAATTTACGGTAGTTGCATCTTTTCCTGAATAGGCAGCTAAAAACGCGGGTAACATAACCTGTTCGCTTGTTTCCCCAAAACCGCTTATCGGTTGCCCTGCATCTACAGCGAGTCGTTGCGCAATAATTGCCCTATTGTTTTTAAATTCTTCAAAAGTGACATCACTGTTATCAAATGATGTTTTTATCATATTATGGCTTATGCTGAAATTTCCATATTGGGTAATTGGTGAATTTGTATCTAAGATATTATTGACAACATCCAATTGTTGTGAAGTGCTTTTTGTGTAAGTTTTAGTTCCCCTAAACTCTATGTCTAAATTTTCGGACGGTTCAACAATAATGGTGGCATCCAGCTTATTTAGATGTGTTTGGCTAAATGTTCTGTTGAAATAAGGATCATTGACATCTCTTGACAATAACCAACCATTTTCAACCGCTCTTTGTCTGATGTCGATTTGGCTCCCAAACACAAATCCGAATGTTGGCGCCAGACTTCCGCTGTAATTGTCGCGTCCCAAAAATCCGATTTGAGGAACATATCCCGGCAAATAAGTTCCATTATTTTCAGAATAATTAATCCGTGCTTTTTTAATTGAAGTTAGCACATTATAAAAAGTTTGCCCAATTTCAGCACCTACAGATTTATTTTTTTTAGTCGCAGTACTTTGAGCTGTTCCTGGCTCTTTCTGATCTATGGCAGTTTCCTTGGATTTCTTTTTGGTTAAAAGTTTGTCAATTCCAACTGTTTTGTAAAATTTGGCAAAATCTATATCTGCACCTAAGGTTTGTGTATTCGCGTTTTGAATTACATTTCCAACTTTATCAATATAAGATTGTGAAGAAGCTTGCCAGTCAAAATCGGCCGTGTAGGCATAATCTGCATTCACAAAATCCAAGAACGGAATTTTATTTAAAGGGATTTTATAGGTTCCATTTAATGATTGGTGGTAATGATCGGGTCTTCCAATGGTAAAGAAATTGTCAAATAATTTTATGTCATCAGTTGCATTAAAGGAATCATAAATATAATTATTGGCCGCCCTAAAATTAAACTGCAACGATTTTGTTAAGTTGTATCCAATTCCATAATCCCAATCAAACATAAAATGGCGCTGTTTCAGCACTGGCAATTCAGGCAATCCTTCGATTAAGCTTCTTGACAATTGTTCATTATACCGCCTGATAATATTTGAATTTACAGAGATTGTTGAAGGCAATAGATTCACATTCAAATCTTTAATGAATTTTAAATACTTGCCATCAAGTGTCGCTACGTTTTTAA
>DAIQBF010000059.1:10778-14200 GCA_036781305.1 Lutibacter sp. | reverse complement strand
GACAATTAAAAATAAATAGGCTGCTTTGTCAATGTTGGTAAGTGTTTTCATAGGTGTTTATATTTTGGTTTTCTCGGTGTTTAATATATTGGTTAAAAATACTATTTTTTTGAGACTAAATAGAATTCCCTGATCAATCGTTCTTTCTTTTTTGATCTAACATTTAAATTATAGGTGTCAATTAATTTGAAATTGTAATCTTTGTTCAAGTGAGATTTAATCATTTCTTTATCATCATTCATGAGTAACAATCCAAAATTTGGTTCTGGAGGAGTTTTCAATAAGCCATTTTTATAAATATCCGTTAAAATACCATTATAATCCCACAGCAATTCGGGCGCTATTTCGCCAATGGAATAACTTATAATATGATGGTTTTTTTCGATTTGATGTAAGGAATTTATGGATTTATACGCTTCATTTTTATTGATGCTTTCCGACAGCGGCAATCCGAAAGCAGCCAAAGAAACAACAAACAAAACCGTTAAATAAAACACAGACCGGAATTTTTTAAAATACAAATTTCTAATCAGCAAAATTCCTATTAAAAGTGTTGCCATTGAAGTTAATGCATAACTAAAAAGATGGTTCTGAAACCCGTCTTTTAACAAAAAGAAAACTGCAAATGGAACGGACAGGCTTATAAGGGCAATTAATCCGAAATTAAAATAAACCGGAATAGTTTCTCTTTTTCGTTTTAATCCAGAAAAATTTGAAAATAGGTATTGTATATAAAATCCGGTGTTTATGGCCAACGGAATTAGTGCTGGAACTAAGTAACGCGCTTTTTTTTCGGGAATCAGCGACAATAAAATCACCGCGATAATCGTCCACCAAAAAGTGAATTGATAGGCTTTTTTATGTTCAACGCGCTTTATTAAATAGGGATAAAGTAAACTGATAAATGCGGGAATTGCCCATAAACCTGATTGGATAAAAAAGTTCCAGTAATAATAAAATGGTTTGATGTTGTAACTGCTCCAATTTTCGGTTTCTCTTTTGGCAATTTCCAAAAATGCTTTGGGATCGGCCAATCTTACATACAAAAACCACCAGCCTCCAATCACTATAAATAAAATGATGAAAGCCAATAATGGAAGAAATCTTGCTTTTAGGTTTTTAGATTTATATACGATTCCATAAGAAATCAAAAAAGGCAAAAAGAGGGCATAAAGCGATACCGGACCTTTGCTCATTATAGACAATCCAACAAAAAAAGCAGCCAATAAAGCCTTTTTCCAAAGGGCATTTTTTTCTTCAAAAAAGAGGAATAAAAAATAGAGGCCTGCAAGCATAAATCCGTGGGCAAAAATATCCCAAGGCGCTTCAATAATAATGGCGAAAATATAAAATGAAGTCACCAAAATTAAACTGTTATTTAAACTTTGAATTTTAGAAAGCTTTAAAACCAAAGATAAATAATAAATGCAAAATCCTGAAAACAACACCATCAAAGCTGCCGGAAGCCTTAGCGCAAAAGCATTGTTGATGCCAAAAAGCATTCCTGACATCGCTGTTAACCAAGTGGGTAATGGCGGTTTTTGATAACGGGCCTCCCCATTCATCGTTGTTAAAATCCAGTGGTTATCCTGCACCATCTCACGTGCCGAAATAAAGTTGCGGGCTTCCATGATGGTAATGTTTGGCACTTCCAAATGAACCAAAAGCAGTAGTAAAACAACACAGGATAACAGGGCTAAAGGATATTTTTCAAAAATCTTTATCATTTTAAGTTATGGTTGACTAAGGGATTAATAATATACTTCAAATTTTTTAAAATTCATTTTGTGTTTTAATTTTTGTTGAAACAATATCAAAGTATCTGGAAGCGTTTCTTTTTTTAATTTAATAAGAAAGGTAGGTTTTTCTTTTGTTGAAATAGACAATATCCTGTTCCTGTCCTTTTTATCAAAATAATTAATTAAATACTTTTTCCATTTGTCGTTTTTCTGAAATTGAACTTCTCTCTGAGTTGTATAACGTCCGTTGTTAATGGTTGTTATTTCTTCGTCTAAATAAAAAGAAAGCGAAGGCAATAAATAATTATAAACAAATACCTCACTATTATTGTTGGAATGAGCTTTAATAAATTCGGCCATTGGTTTTACAGAGTTTATTTTGAGCTCATTTTCTTTAAAGATGTGAATTGAAGTGAATAAAATAGAAAGGATAAACAATACGCCTAAATAACCAGGTTTTAAATAATTGGTATTGTACATATATTTGTTCAAAAGCAAGGAAAGCAAGCCGAATACCAGCAAATTAATTAGCGCATACATTAAATTTATTGAAATATCTGTAGCTAAAAAATACAGTATAATTACAGGTAAAGCAATTAAAAAGATAAGTAATACATATAAATTTGAAATAATTTTTATAACCTTTTCATGGCATTTGCTTAAAAAGTTAGCCGAGTAAATGGCCAATATAAAAAACAGGGGCAAAACGTATAGGACAAGTTTAGATGTTGATAATGATAATATTGTAAAAAATACTAGAAAGGTAATAAGTAAAATCAAGTTTGTTCCTTTTTCTTTAATGATGGATTTTAAGTTGCTTTTTAAATAAAATATCAAATAAAATAGCCAGGGAATCCCAATAAAAGGCATTATTAACAAGTAATACCAAAAAGGTTTACCTCTCCTGAATTTATTTTCTGAAACTCTTTCTACCAATTGATTATAAAAGAAATAATCGAATAACCCTTCGTTTTTAACAATTACAGCGATATACCAAGCCGATGAAATTCCCAAGAATAACAGAAAACCAAGAAATTGATGAATGGAAGTTTCAATTTTTTCTTTATTAATTATTTTATATAAAGCAATAAAGGATACTGGAATTATAAGTCCGACCGGACCTTTGGTTTCAACAATTAACCCTAAAAAAAAGTAAAAGAGGTATAAAAAATATGTTTTTGAATTTTGTTTATATCGCAGCCAAAAATATCCGCAAGCTAGCATAAAAGTTGTTAAAAAGGCATCTGTTGTTAAGGTTCTTACCGCAATAATTGTAATAGGAAAAGAAAAATAAATCAAAGATGCCGCAAAAGCTATTTTTATATTTTTATAGAGAAGTAATGTTATTTTAAAAACCAAAAAAATTTGAAATACCAATGCCAACTCCATAAAAAAGCGAGCACCAAATTCGTTAATTCCAAAAATCTTATAGGACAATGCGGTTAAATAATAAGTCACAGGTGGTTTATGAAAATGTTTGATACCCAATAAGGTTGGGTTTAAAAAATCATTATTTAAAACCATTTCTTTTGTTATTGTTGCGTAACGGGCCTCACTGCTTTCCGTGAGTCCCCAACTTCCCAACATTATAATAAGTGACAGAAAAGCAATGGTTAAAAATATATATAATTTATTACGCATAAGAACATGAATAAACTTCTAAACTTGTTTTTTTAGGATAAT
>DAIQBF010000059.1:3920-10768 GCA_036781305.1 Lutibacter sp. | reverse complement strand
TTTCTGATGTAAATAATGGAGCCTAAAAAATGTCCTAATAACAATACCGGATCCCTTCTTAAAACGGCATAAGTTAAAATTAATCCTGAGCCTATTAAACTGAGTAACCAAAATCCGAATGGCAAAACAGATTCTTTGTTTTTTTCTGAATAAATCCACTGATAAACAAACCGAAGCGCAAAAATGGTTTGCGAAATAATTCCCAAACTTAATAACCAAAACGGAATATCTTCATTTTTTAGCAATTTAACCATATCATAGGTGTTGTTGTTGAAGTAATATATTACAATAAGCATTGGAAAAATCCATAAAAAAAAACGTAGAGCTTTAGGTGCTTTTTTCCATTCGCCTTGCAATTGCAAATTCCGGATATAAATGAAATAGGTGAGCGATTGGCCTAACATAATGGAAAAATCCTCACGTAAATAACCGTAAATAAATAAAAGAAATGAAGCAAACAGACTCAATTGCCAAAATAGGGAAGGCGTTAAAACCTTTTTACTTTTTTCGGATAAAATCCATTGCAAAATAAGTCGGCTCGAAAATATCAGCTGCGCTAAAAAACCAACAGAATAAATAATCCAGTTACTCATTACCCTACTTTAGCTATTTTGTAATTTAAATATTTTTTCTTCATCCATAAATAGGCAAAACAATCGATGAGCGGACCAACCAACCGGTTCCACAAGCCATATTTCGCCTCTCCGGCGATTCTTGGAAAATGTTGCACGGGAATTTGTTTTATTTTGCCGTTTTGCAATAAAATCATCGCTGGCAAAAATCGGTGCAACCCATTAAACATGGGAATGTTTTTGGCAAACTCAGTTTTAATTACTTTCAACGGGCAACCGGTATCGTCCATCCCGTCGTGGGTAAAAGCACGCCGTATTACGTTGGCAATAGTGGACGACATGTTTTTTACAAACGAATCTTTTCTGCTGGCTCTTACGCCCGTGACTAAATCATATTCGCCAATTTCTTTCAATAACAAATTAAAATCTTCCGGGGCAGTTTGTAAATCGGAATCAATGTAGCCAACCAATTCGGTGTCCACATTTTTAAATCCGGCGGCAATGGCAGCGCTTAACCCACGGTTTTGTTCAAATGAAATATAAGAGAAATCGGTACTGTTGGCGCAAATTTCCTCAATTATTTGTTGGCTTTTATCTTTGCTTCCGTCATTCACAAAAAGGATTTTAGTCTTTTTTGTGGCTATTTTCATGTAGTTGGAAAGTTCCTGTTCTACGCGTTTTAAATTATCCTCTTCATTATACACGGGAACAATTATGGTAAATTCGTATTTCATTATTTTTGGGCCAATTTTAGTAATTCTTCGGCAGCTTTAAATGGGGTTGTTTTCAATTTTTGGATGTCATCCATATATCTTTTTAGTGCCTCTTTTATGGCTGGCTTGTTGTAGAAATTATTTTTCAGTTGTTGGTTAATGGTTTCCAGCAGCCAATAGTTGTTTTGTTTATTTCTTCGTTTTTCAAAATAGCCATTCGACTTTGTTAAACTCAAATAGTCCTCAATTATTTTATGGACAGCGTCAATTCCTTCATTAAAAAAAGCACTGCAAGTGCTTACTTGAGGCTGCCAGTTGCTTTCTTTTAAAGGGTAAAGGTGCAAGGCTCTTGAAAATTCTGCTTTAGCCAAATTGGCTCGTTTTATATTGTCCTGGTCGGCTTTATTAATCACAATGGCATCTGCCATTTCAATAATTCCCCGCTTAATTCCCTGCAATTCATCACCGGCTCCAGCCAATTTTAACAATAAAAAGAAATCCACCATAGAGTGTACCGCAATTTCACTTTGACCGACACCAACTGTTTCTATTAGGATTACATTAAAACCGGCGGCTTCGCATAAAATAATCGTTTCTCGGGTTTTTTGTGCCACGCCACCCAAAGATTCTCCGCTTGGGGAAGGACGGATATAGGCGTTTGGATCTTTCACCAGTGCTTCCATTCGGGTTTTATCGCCCAAAATGCTTCCTTTATTGATAGAGCTGCTTGGATCAATGGCCAAAACAGCCACCTTTTTTCCTTTTTCAGTAAAACATTTCCCAAAAACTTCAATAAAAGTGCTCTTTCCTACACCCGGAACACCTGTAATGCCAATTCTCACCGATTTATTTGCATGAGGCAAACAGTGCTCAATAATTACATTTGCTTTTGCCTGATGTTTAGGATTGGTGCTTTCAATTAAGGTAATGGCACGACTTAAATAAGAAATGTCGCCCGCCAGTATTTTCCCAACAAACACCTTTTCAGTGGGTTGCTCACTTCTTTTGAGCTTTATTTGTTTTATGGAATGGTCACTAACGGAAGAAGGCGATTTTACGCCTTCAACCTCATGCAAGGCAGATTCTAATGACTTTTTTTTTGGCATCTATTGATTGTTCAAGATAATTGGCAAATTTAAAATATTTAATCGGAAAAAATAATTCGAATAAAAATATGGAAAATTTTGCGATTTTGTAGCGTAATTTATCTTTATTCAGGTTCCAACAAATAAATAGAACTTTTAAAATTGGAATCCAAGAGCTTCATTTTTGCAAGGTATTCATTTGGGAGGTCTTTTTTCTTTTTGTTTAATATCACAAAATAAAGTTTGGCATCACTTCTTAAAATGGAATCCATTTCCTCTGTATCGGCTACTGTTTTTGCTTTTCCGTTAGAATAAAACTGTCCGGAATAGGATTTGTCTTTCCAGTAATACAATCCTTCATTTTTGTTGAAATCAATCTGTTGGTTTTTGATGAGATATTTATCTGAATTCATATAGAAATCCAATTTTCCGGTTAAAAAAGCGCCAAAAAACAGCAAAATTACCAATGCCGGGAAAATGGAGGCAATCTTTAAAAGAATGTTTTTCTTTTCATAATTTTTCCACCAATGTACCATTAAAAGGGCAATGGGAATGGTTACAGGAAGAATGTAGGTATGTAAAATATTTTTTGAAATCGTAAAAAATAGCGGTGTCCAAAGCAGCCAAAACACCAAATAAGATACATAGTTATCTTTTAAAACTGTTTTTCTTTCTTTCCAGATTTTATACAACACAATTTGAATCCAGGGAAACGTAAACACAAGCAAAAACACCCAAATCATACCTAGTGGCTGTGAGTGGCCGCTGCCGTACAAGTCGCCTTTCCATCCCGGAACTAAAAATCGTTTAAAATGTTCGCCTATGATAAAGTAATCCAAAAATCCGGGTGATCGTTGCTCTGCAAGTACATACCAGGGAATTGAAATGACAGCGGTAATTATCAAACCGGTAAGCCAAGGCAATTTTAAATAGAGGTTTTTAATTGATATTTTTTGAAGCAATACCCAAAGAAAAATAGGGGGGACAGTTAGCACCAAAATGATGGGCCCTTTCGCCAAAAATCCCAATCCGAGTGCAATAAAAAACAAGTAATTCCAAAAAGAATATTTTTCGTTTTGCATCGCTTTCCAAAAGGAAATCATAATCAGCGCAATACAAAAAGCCAAAGCGCTATCGGTTGAAACTACGCCGGCGTGTATCAGAAATTCTGGCATTGTCAACAAAATAAATGCTGGCAAATAAAAGGAAAGGCCTTCCTTTTTTGCCAATTTCCCAAGGACAATCAGCAAAACAATCGCCAATAAAAAAGAAGGAAATCTTGCCGCCATTTCACTGACCCCAAAAGTTTCAAAACTCAAAGCGGAAAGCCAGGTTGACAAGGGTGGTTTTGCCCAAAACGGAATTCCGTAGTCAATTTGCAACACAACCCAATTTTTGGTTTCGAACATAATTCTGGCAATTTCACCATAGCGCGACTCGGTTTTGTCGAGCAACGGAATTGCAGCAGTTAGGATAAGTCGGAAAATCACCATGGCAACCACAGAAATAAACAGATAAAACGAGGTGCTTTTATAGTTTTTTAGGTCCATTTTAAGAAGTGTTTGTTAGGGTTGTGAATTATTTTTTAAATTGACAATTTTATGGATTCGGTACAAATCAATCCATAATTTTAAAAAATAGCTTGCTTTTACTTTTGAATCCCCTTTGTCAACCCATCTTAACAAAGGCACTTCCAGCATTTTTTCCAACACGGTATCGCGTCCGTAAAACTTGATGATTCTGTCGAAAATTTCCACATCAAAAAGCCATTTGGAAACAAAAGCATCCTTAAAAACAACTTCAGCCAATTCTTTGGAGAAAATTTTACATCCGCACTGCGTGTCGTAAACATTCAATTTTAAAATAGATGAAATAACGGTGGCGATAATTCTGCCAATAAAAAAACGGTAGTGGTTTCTTTCAATCACAGCGCCGATTCTTTTTATCCTTGAGCCAAAAACAAAAGTTATTTTCTCATTTAAAAAGCTGGTCATCGCCAAACATTCCTCCAGGGAAGTTGCCAAATCGGCATCCAAATAGGCAATATATTCTAAATTGTGGTGATAATTACAAAAGTGAAATCCGCTTCTGATGGCTTCGGCTTTCCCCATATTTTTAATATAAGAATGAACAATAACCTGTTTTGGAAAGCGAGATTTTAAGCCTTCTAGAATAGTCAGCGTATTGTCTGAAGAGCCATCATTGACAAAACATATTAAAACAGTCGGATTTTCTTCCAAAAAGTGGCTGTATTCCTGCACAGCCAAGCCTTTTTCTTCATTATAGCAGGGAATGATGATGCAAACATTATTTTTTACGGCGGACAAATTGTACATGTAGGCTTTCGGCTTAGTTGAAATCAAGTATAAATTGAATTTAAAATTCGCCGTAAATTTAATTTATTTATTAAGACAAAATAATAATTGTTTAAATAATGTTTACACGCTGTTTGTCATAAGGTTACATAAATTTTAAGTTTTGGATTGAACTTCTAATATTTTACTTCTAATATCTAATATCTCACTTCTTAATTTTCAATTATTCATTCCTCATTCCATTTGCGTTCATGATTTTTAGTATATTTACGCTTTTTAATTAAGGGAAGTTTTAATGGAATTATACAAAACAAATCAGCTAAAAATATACAATTCTTTAAGCAAATCTAAAGAAATTTTCAAACCTATTGTTGAAGGAAATGTTGGCATGTATGTGTGTGGGCCAACGGTTTACAGCAATGTGCATTTGGGAAATGTACGGACTTTTATGTCGTTTGATTTGGTTTTTCGTTATTTAAAACAATTGGGCTATAAAGTGCGATATGTGCGCAATATTACCGATGCCGGACATTTGGAAAACGATGCCGATGAAGGCGAAGATCGCATTGCCAAAAAAGCGCGGTTGGAAAAAATTGAGCCGATGGAAGTGGTGCAACGCTATACGGTCGATTTTCATGAAACACTTCAAAAAGTCAATAATTTGCCGCCAAGCATTGAGCCAACCGCAACCGGACATATTGTGGAGCAAATTGAGATTATCAAAGATATTTTAGCCAAAGGAATGGCTTATGAAGTTAATGGTTCTGTATATTTTGATGTGTTAAAATACAATGAAACAGAACATTATGGAATTCTTTCCGGCAGAAACATAGAGGATTCAATTCAAAATACACGTGAATTGGACGGACAATCGGAAAAGAAAAATCCGCAGGATTTTGCGCTTTGGAAAAAAGCCGAGGAAAAACATATTATGCGTTGGCCTTCGCCATGGAGTGACGGATTTCCGGGCTGGCATTTGGAATGTACTGCCATGAGCACAAAATATTTGGGGGAAACATTTGACATTCATGGCGGGGGAATGGACTTGAAATTTCCGCACCACGAATGTGAAATTGCGCAATCTAAAGTTAAAAACAAGGTGAATCCGGTGAATTATTGGATGCATGCGAATATGCTGATTTTGAACGGACAAAAAATGGCAAAATCAACAGGAAATTATATTTTGCCCAATGAAATTTTTTCGGGAGAAAATAACATATTAAGCAAAGCTTTTTCACCAAGTGCCACACGGTTTTTTATGATGCAGGCGCATTACCGCAGTGTGTTGGATTTTTCGAATGATGCTTTGGAAGCTGCCGAAAAAGGTTATATAAAATTGATGGAAGCTTTAAATAATTTAGACAAAATTGAGCTTGGCAAAGAAACATCCATCAATGTTAGCGAATGGAAACAAAGATGTTACGACGCCATGAACGATGATTTTAACAGTCCGGTGTTGATTGCCAATTTATTTGAAGCTGTGAAATTTGTGAATTTGCTGCTTGAAAAAAAAGAAACCATTTCCGCAGCGGATTTTGAAGAACTTAAAAGCACGATGAACACTTTTGTTTTTGATATTTTAGGATTGCAAAATAATTCAGAAGAAAACGCCTGCGATAAATTAGACGGCGTTGTTGAAATGCTGATTAAGATGCGTAAAGAAGCGCGTGACAACAGGGATTGGGCACTTTCCGACAAAATTCGCGACGAACTTGCCGTATTGGGAATCCAGTTAAAAGACGGAAAAGAAGGCACCACATTCTCTGTAAATTAAATTGAAGACAATTACCAAAATATTGGCAGTTCCGTTTATTTGGCTCGTAAGGTTTTATCAGGCAGCAATTTCGCCTTATTTGCCTTCGAGTTGCCGGTATTCGCCAACGTGTTCGCAATATACCGTTGAAGCGCTAAAAAAGCATGGAATTATTAAAGGAGGCTGGCTTTCAATTAAAAGAATTGTCAGCTGCAATCCCTGGGGCGGGCACGGCCATGACCCGGTTCCGTAAAAAAGTTAAAAGTTAAATATTAAAAGTTAGATATTGAAAGTTAAATATTAAAAGTTAGATATTAAAAGTTAAATATTAAAAGTTAGATATTAAAAGTTAGAAATTAAAAGTTGAGTCCAATATGAAAAGTGGCTAATGCTAAAAAATCAGTTTTCCC
>DAIQBF010000059.1:0-3820 GCA_036781305.1 Lutibacter sp. | reverse complement strand
TATGAAAAGTGGCTAATGCTAAAAAATCAGTTTTCCCCAACCCTAAAGGGTGACTGATTTTCAGCAACTTCTCCCTTTAGGGTAGGGGTAAAATTTGCTGAAAATTAAATATTTAACTTCTGGAGTGGGTTAAATATTAAAGGTTAAATATTAAAAGTTAGAAGTTAAAAGTTAGAAATTGAAAATTTAACTAAAAACAAACTCCCTTTCTCCCGATAGCTATCGGGATGGAAAAGCCTGCCTACCGCGTAGGGGTTGGGGATAGGATAAAACTGAACAAATCAACTAATAAACGTATAAACAACTAAACAAAAATGATGTTACTTCAAATAGATTGGAATCCCGCACCCGAAATTTTTAAAATTGGCTCATTCGCCATTCGTTATTACAGTTTAATGTTTGTAATCGCCTTTATGTTAGGGTTGTATTTGATGAAAAAGATATTTATCAATGATAATATCTCCATTGAAAAATTAGATTCATTATTTATATACACCATTATAGGAACCTTATTGGGTGCAAGAATTGGGCATTTTCTGTTTTATGAACCTGAATTTTTATTCAGAAAACCATTAGAAGTGTTGCTTCCTTTCCGTTTTTCGCCAAAATTTCAATTTACGGGTTATGCCGGTTTGGCTAGTCACGGTGCTGCTATTGGGATAATTACCGCCATGTATTTTTACAGCAAAAATGTGTTGAAAAAGCCAATACTGTTTATTTTAGACAGGGTTGTCATTCCAGTTGCCATAGCTGGTGTTTTTATCAGATTGGGAAATTTAATGAATTCAGAAATTATCGGAAAACCGACAAATTCCGATTACGGTTTTATCTTTAGAAGATTGGGGGAAGATTTTCCGCGCCATCCTTCACAATTGTACGAAGCGGTTGGATACCTTTTGGTATTTATTCTCCTTTGGTTCGTATATTGGAAAACCGATAAAATGAAGAAATTGGGCTATCTTTTCGGATTGTTTCTTGCATTGCTTTGGTCGGTTCGATTTTTTGTTGAATTTTTCAAGGAAAAACAAGTTGAAGGTGGCGAAAATTGGATGTTTGGGCTCAATACCGGACAGGTTTTAAGTATTCCGCTTATTCTTATTGGTTTGTATTTTATGTTTCGTAAAACAAAAGAGGAAATTAAATAAGGTTGAAGGCGACTCTGTTCAACTGCACTCAAGGTGTTGGGTTTAAGATTAAAATGTTAGTTTATGATGAGTGTATTTATTGAAAATGAAGTCTTCGAAAAAATTGATTATTCAAAAATAAAATTGGAAAAAGGAGAATATGACAATTGTACTTTTGTAAATTGTTTATTTTTAAATTCCGATATTTCCGGGATTACTTTTATGGAATGTGAGTTTGAAAATTGCAATTTCAGCAATACCGAACTTAAAAATACATCATTTAAATCGGTAATTTTCAAAAATTGTAAATTATTGGGACTTCATTTTAATCATTGCAATGCTTTTTTATTGGCGCTTAGCTTTGAAGAATGTCACTTAAACATCGTTTCTTTTTATAAAATGAAACTCAAAAATACCAAATTCAACAAATGCAAACTTCAGGAAGTTGATTTTACGGAATCCGACTTAACCAATTCAATATTTAACAATTGCGATTTAATTGGAAGCGTTTTTAATACCACAATTTTAGAAAAAACCGATTTTAGAACTTCGTTTAATTACAGTATTGATCCAGAAATAAATCGAATAAAAAAAGCCAAATTTTCCTTGCAGGGCTTGACAGGATTGTTGGGAAAATATCAGATTGAAATAGAATAATTTTAATAAAAAACATCGTAATTGCGATGTTTTTTATTTCTTGTTCATATTTGCTTAACTTTTCTTTTTAAATGATCCCGACCCCACAGATTTTAATTTTTCAATAGTCGGATTTCCTGTATAAATAACATCTCCTGAACCTACAATTTCAGCATGGATTTCGGAAACCGCATGGACTTTCACATTGCCCGATCCTGCAATATTTACATGGGAAACAGTTGCTTTTAAATCGGAACCGTTTAAGCTTCCTGAACCCGCAATTTCACAATTTAAAACCTCGGAATTTCCCGATAATTTTATACTTCCTGATCCTGCAATTTGTGAAGTCAAGTTTTTTGTTGAAACTGGTAAATCAATTTCGCCCGAACCTGACAGGTCTAAATTTAAATCCGAAGAACTTAAAACATCCGCAGAACTTACATTTCCTGAGCCTGCCAACGAAATTGCGTCAATCGTTTCAAAAGAAACCGTAATTAAAATTGTTTTGGTTGCGTTTAGTTGATAACCTTTTTTGGGCTGAATTTTTAAATGACCATTTCTGACTTCCGTTTCAATATATTCCATTAAATTTTCTTCGGCATTAATGGAAATAGCGCCTTCTTTTCCTTTTACCAATTTTACATCAAAAGAACCTGCAACGCTAATTTTATCGTAATCGGAAACACTTCTGTTTTCGGTAATTACCTTGGCATTTCCCTTAATTCTTTTTGTAAATACTTGAGCGTTAAGATTCGTGCCAATAATTAATAATGTGAAAATACTGATAATTGTTTTCATAAATTTGTTTTTAGTTGTTGTTAAAAGAAATGCTTCCGTAACTCGATTTTATTGAAATTTGGGTGCCAGAATTTGGCGAATTGTAATAACCCTCGTAATATTTTGAACTTGATTTTTCAATTTCCTTGTTAAATGTAAAACCATCTCCATGTTTAAATCCGCTATAACTTAATGCAGCCGTAATATCAAACGAGGTATTTGGTTGTAAACCAAGTTTTATTTGGGTGTAGGACGATTGAATACTTAATTTTTTCAAACGTTGATCCAATTCAAGAATTTTTAACGAACCATAATCCAGATTAAATATACCAGAATCGAGCAATGTGTCAATGGTTAAATTCATATAATCACTTGTCCCATTCAAATCTCCCGCATTTTCAATTTTCAAGCTTCCATAATCGCAAGAATAATTTAAGCGATTAACGCCCCCAAAAGCGATGTGGGAATAGTCTGCGTTTAAATCAATGTTTTCTGCTTTTTCAATTCTTAATGTAGAATAATCGGCATTTATACTGCCGTTTTTCATATAGGAAATAGTTGAATTATTGGTGTAATCGATATTAATATTGTTTGAGGAATTTAACAATTCACCGATGTTTAATTTGCCATAATCACAGTTTATTTTTGCTTTTCCTTCCAGTTTATTGAGGTTAATTCCGCCGTAATCATTGGTTAAATCCACATTATTGGTCATGGGCATTTTAATTTGGTAATTAATTTCCATATTTACATTGTTGTTCTTTCCCCATAAATTCCATGAAGCCGAACTTTTCTCAATTATCGTTTTTGCGGAAACATAAGTTGCATTTGCATCGAATTCGACAGTAATTTCCTCCAAACGCTTTTTAACTTTGTCCTCATCATCGCCGTTGGTCGTAATTTTTACGAGAACCTCAATTTTATTTTCGTTCCAGGTAACAATGTCAATGTTTCCATACTTGTTTGAAACTTTTAAAGTGGCTTCTTTGGTTACGTTAAACACTTTGGAAATCGTTTTGTTTTTGGTGTATCTTCCCTTTTTTTCTGAAGCAAAAATAGCCAGCGGAATCAGTAAAAAGAGAAATAAAAGTTTAGCTGAATTGTTCATTGATTTGTGTTTTTAGTTGTTTAACATCTTCTATTTGAGTCAATAAATTTTGTAATATTTCAATTCGCTGTTGAAAATTTGAAATCATCGCATAAATAATCCTTTTGTCTTTCGTACTTTCTTTGAGCTCTAAAGTGAGTACTTGGTATTGTTTTTCCAGTTTGTTTAATTGCAT
>DAIQBF010000058.1:0-14291 GCA_036781305.1 Lutibacter sp. | reverse complement strand
AATTCCTAACTCATTTACTTGTTGCTTTAATATTTCATCGGAAGAATTACTGCCTACGATTACCAATTTTATATTCGGAATCTTCTCTTTTAAAAGGGAAACACTTTCTATTGAAGTTTGTAATCCTCTTCTTAATCCAGTATCACCTACGTATAATATTACAAAATAATTTTTATACTTTTCAAGAATTTCATTCTGAAAAACAGCCTTTTCGCAATATGAACTGGAAACAGTATTTGGGACAACAATTATTTTATTTGCATCAACTCCCACTCTCTCAACAATCTCGCTTTTTGCTTCATCCGTAACTACAATAATATTGGTTGATTTTACTGTAAATTCTTCCTCCTTCCATCTCCATCTATTTGCTGAAATTAGAAACTTCCCAGGAAATTTTTGCAAATGAGGATAAAATTTCATGATTGCCGGTCTGTTTTCGTGCAAATCCAACACTGTTTTTAACTTTAATTTCTTGTTTGCCTTAAATGTTGCTCCAGCGATTTGAATATCATGAATATGAATCGCTACAATTTTATTTGTAACCAAAAAATTGAAGATCTTTTTTGATAATATATTTGAATAAAAAGGGAAAGTGTATGCTAGTGCAGATAATTTATAAATTAATTTATTTGACTTAAATCTTTTTACTTCAATCCCTTTAACAATTTCATCTTCCTTTTCATCTCCATATTTTAAACAAAATAAAAACACCTCATGTCCTGCATTAATAAGAGAAATTGCTTCGTTTTCAACCCTTGGATCGGGGGGAAACGTTTTATCTAAAATCATTCCAATGCGCATATCAACTATTTTTCTGCATACACCGCATAATATCGAGGCGTATATTTTCTTAAAATAGGCCTAAATCCAAGTTTATTCACTGGGCTCGTCCATTTTTCTGTCTTTTTAATTTTCCAGCCTGATTTCTCAAGCAACCAATCAAATTGCCAATCTTCAAATTCATGGTAATGTCTGTCTCTCAAATCAGTTTTGCTTCTGTATGCCTCTGCAAACCATAAATTTAATGGAATGGTCGTAATTAATTTATTGGTTTCAATCGCTTTTAAAACCGCATAAGGTGACAATAAATGTTCAAAAATTTCAAATGCGGTAACTGCATCAACCTTATAATTTTTAACAATTTCAGGGCTTTCGTCCAAATCTTCCCCCGAAGTGTTATAAACTATATATCCGTTTTGTTCCATTATTTCAGTAAAAGGATTGCGAACACCCAAATCTAAAATGGTTGCTGGCGCAGGCAATACACTTTTTAAAAAATTTAGTGTGTTTTGATATCTTTTTAATGGTAAAATACTGTACATCAAGTAAATAAATGATTATTATATTCTTTGACAAGGTATTGATTTAATTATACATAATCAATAAAAATAATTTCTAAGAAATTTGACTTCTGGGCAAGAAAAAAGGCGCTTTAAAAGCACCTTTTCCTCTTTCATAACTTATTTTACCCTTTTCAAATAATTTTCCTGCTATTGAGTTGACTGATGCGAATTTACAATGTATCTCTTTAAATTAAAACACTTCATTTACAAGCGTATATATTTTAAACATGAAAGTACTTTATAAATTTATAAGCGTTATATTTGAGGATTAATTGCAACCTTAAAATGCGTAAAATAGTTTGTGTTTTTATTGTTTTCTTACTCTTTCAAACAAATTTACTTGCCCAAATTCCAGGATTAACACAATTTACAACCAATAATGGCTTACCAAGCAATACCATCTATGATATTGTTCAGGATGAGAATGGCTTTATATGGATTGCAACAGATTATGGCATTAGCAAATTTGACGGGCTTACTTTTCAAAATTTCACAATTACAGATGGTCTTCCCGACAATGAAGTTTTGTCGCTATTTAAAGATTCAAAAGAGCGTATTTGGATATTTGGGTTTAACGGCAAAATTGGATTTATTAAAAATGAAAAAATTTACAACACTCATAACCAAGGTTACTTGCATGACTTAACATTTTCTAGTTTTATATCTGATGTATATGAAGACAGCAAAAAAAATATTTGGTTTTTTGAATCCTTAAATAATATTAAGAAATTAGATTCTTCTAATATCATCACTACATATAATTTAAAAATTATTCCACTTAAAAGGGGCTCAAATAAATTTAAAATTACAGAAAACATTAATGGCGAGACCAAAATATTAATGTCTGGTCACGATAAAAAAAATATCGTTCAAATATATAGTAGTTCAATATTAAAACCCAAATGGGAAATTATAAATCTAGATTTATATAATCAAAAAACAATTTTATCATTAAGAAAGGAAAAACCGGAAGCCATTAAAAATATTGATAGTGTCTCAATGCATATTTCAAAAATGATTTTTGAAGATTTTCATTATAATATTTCATCTAACTTGCTCTATCAAACACTTTCCTTTGATAATTCTTTTTTAATCACAAATTTAGATGATGGTGTTATATTGATTAATTCAAAAAATAAAAATCAAAACAAAAAAATACTACCAACTATTCATTCCACAAAGTCATTTTTAGATTACGAAAACAACATCTGGATTGGCAGCCAATCAAAAGGAATATTTCTTTTTCCAAATCTTAGAATCCAAGGAATTCAATTTGATGATCCAAGTAAAAATAATATTTATTCAATAAGCATATTTCAAGATAAATTGATTTTAGGAAATGAACAGAGTGAAATTATCATTATAGATAGAGAAACTTTACAAACAATTTCTACGTTAAAATTGGATAAAAATCCGAAAAGGATAAATCAATTAACATCCCATAATAATCTACTTTTTATATCAAGCAATAACAGTATTGATCAATTAAATTCAAATTTTAATGTTGCAGGCCTTAAAAACATGTATGATGCAGATTTTTCAAAAACCAATTTAAAAAACTTCAAATTAATTTCAATTGCAGGCGATGAAATTTACACCTCAAATTCTAACGGGGTTGGCAAAATCAAGAGAGCTTCATTATTAACTGAAAAATTATGGGACAAAAGAAGTACTGCTATTTGTTACGTAGGGAATGACAGCCTATGGATTGGCACAACCAATGGCTTATATCTTCAAAATGCCGGTATCACCAAAAAATACGATCTAGGAAATCAATTTAACGCAAGTATTATTTACGTATTGGAAAATAGCTCCAGAGGCTTGTTGGTCGGCTCAAACGCCAATGGACTAGGAATTTTGAAAAACGGAAAATTCAAAATAATTTCTAAAGAAGACGGTCTGTTGAGCAATTCTGTAAAATCCATTTTTGTTGATGCAAAAAAAAATATTTGGCTTTCCAGTAATTTAGGATTGAATCGGCTTGAGTTAGATGGCAACAATAATTTAATTCGCTTTACCAGTTATACCATTTCGGACGGATTGTACAGTAACGATATCAGAAATTGCTATGTGTATGAGAATAAAGTTTACGTGGCAACTTCGAACGGTTTGAACATTATTGACATTTCAACGGAAGAAAATTCAATAGCTCCTCCTAGAATTCATATGAATGAGGTGCTGTTGAACAATAACGACATTGCCAAAACAAACAATCAAATATTTGATTTCCAATCCAACAACATTCAGTTTAATTTTTCCGGAATATCTTTTAAAAGTTTGGGAAATATTAGGTTTAAGTATCGATTATTGGGCATAGAACCAAATTGGATTGAAACCAAAAACAATACAGTAAGGTATTCCTCATTACCGCCAAACAATTATACTTTTGAGGTAAAAGCAATCTCAAAAAACAACTTGGAAAGCATCAATCCATCCATATTCGCATTTACCATAAAACCTCCCATTTACAAAACCTGGTGGTTTATAAGCATTGTGGCGGGGGCCATCCTATTGTTTATAGTTTATTTATTTTACAGGAGAAACCTGAAGATTAAACAAAACGAAAAAATCAAAGAAAATATTTCCAATCTGCGTTACAAGGCCTTAAATGCGCAAATGAATCCCCATTTTATCAACAATTTGCTGGTAAACATTGAAAATTTGGTAAATAAGGGAGAACTTGAGGAGGTAAAAGGCAGTTTAAGTAAATTTGCCGAACTCGTAAATTTAATCCTTCAATCAACCAAATCCAACCTCATTAATTTAACCGATGAAATTGAAATGGCTAAATTATACTTGGAGCTTCAAAAATTAAGGTTCCATAAAAACACCTCTTATGCCATAAATACCGGATCTATTCCAAAGGAAGAACTGGAAAATATTTTGGTTCCTCCAATGATTTTACAGCCAATTATAGAAAACTCATTTAAGCATGGTTTTATGGAAGCGCATAAAACGAATCACATTATCGTGAATTTCAATATTGAAAACGAAGAATTTCTAGTTTGTGAAATTATAGACAATGGGATTGGAATTCAAAAAAATAATAATTCTTCAACATCGAGCAGTTCGGGAATATCATTTTCCAATATAAACGAACGGCTTCAATTGATTAATGAAACTAAAAGTGAAGAAAATTTAGTCATTATTTCAAATGTGACAGATGAATTTAATACCTTAGTGGGATTAAAAGTTACGCTAAAAATTCCGTTAATAAGTTTTTAAATATCACTATGATAAGTGCCGTAATTATTGAAGACGAGAACGCCGCCTACTTGCATCTAAAAAATATTTTAGAAAGTAATTATGGTTCCCAACTCACCATTGTTGGTCACGAAACCGGAGTAAAAAAAGGAATTAAACTTATAAATGACTTAAATCCACAACTGGTATTTTTGGACATTCAATTACAGGATGGCGATGGTTTCGAAATATTGGATCACTTTTCAAATTCTTCATTATTTGAAGTCATTTTCACCACAGGACTCAGAGATTATAAAGAAAAAGCAATGGATTATTTTGCTTTTTATTATCTTAACAAACCAATTCAGGAAGCTCAATTAATTGGTGTTTTGGATAAATTTTTATCAAAGCAATCGGCTTTTAATGCTGATAAGTACGCTGCTTTTAAAAATCAGCTCGAAAACAAACATCATAAAATTTCTCTGCCAATTAACAACGGAGATTTTATTATTGTTAACATAGATGATATTTTATACTGTGAAGCAGATGGAAGTTACACCAATTTTCATACAACGGACAACAAGGTTTACACCACTTCAACCAATTTAAAAAAGGTGGAAAATATTTTAATGCAAGCTGCTTTTTTTAGGATACATCGTTCTACCCTTTTAAACTTAAAGCACATTGTTCAATTTAACCACACGGGTGAACTTGTGCTGTCAAACAAAAAAAGGCTAATAGTTTCTTCAAGAAATAAAACGAATTTTTTAAGAATTCTAAAATTGATGAATTATTCTGTCAGTTAAGATTTCTTTTTATCGACAAAAAACCAACCTGCGGAAATTATCAGAAGCAATCCATACGAAATTAATGTAATGGTATTTCCTTGTTTTATAACCGTCGGTTCAAATTTAAATTCAATTTTATGTGTTCCCTTTGGAATTTCCATTCCTCTCAAAACATAATCAACGCGATAATATGGCGTTAAATTCCCATCAATATAGGCATTCCAGCCATCTTTGTAATAAATTTCAGAAAAAACGGCAAATTGGTTTATTTTTGAAGTGAATTCATAAACGAGATTATTTAGCGCATAGGATGTTAATTTAATTGTTGCGGTTGAATCTTTTGGATAATTTGTACTAAATCCTTCCGAAACAAACCTGCTGTCAATAACTGCTTCCGATTTTGTTTTTAAACTGTCCAATGCCAAAATTTCTTCATTCGCATTGTCAACAATTTTCAGGGAATTTACCAGCCAAGCATTTCCATTTGGGGCTGGATTTTGTTGCATAGTTTCACGCTGGCTTCCATCCTCATAAATGAAATATTTGGTGTTTAACATATTTAACACTTCAATATTGTTTTTGGCAATATGAAAATCGTACAACTCTTGATATCTTTCCATTTTTGCGGCATGATAACCACCAATGGAATTGTGAAAATAAGAAGTGCTACCGTCATTCATTGGGTCCACAATAAAATTGGCAACCCTGTAATAGCTTTTATCTTTAAGTATTTCTTTGTCTATTTCAGAAGCCACAAAAGACTTTTCAATTTCCCTCGTATTTTTAAAATCGGCGTTGTTTACATAACGTTTATCCACCGAAACCAAATCAAACAAAATTAAACCAGCCAAAATAACTATAGCCATATTGTTACTTAACTTTTCTTTAATGAAAAGCCATAAAACACCCGCCGTTATCACCACAAAAATAAGTGTCCGTAAACTGTCGGAAAAGAAAATTGCTTTTCTGTCGGCAATAATATTCTCCAACAAACCCGGCAATAATTGGTCGTAACCTGCATCTCTCAACCCTTCAAAAGCAAAAAGACTAGTGCCAAACAGCGTAAATATTAAAGCGATGCCGCCAGTGATATAGAAAGTGTTTTTTAAAGCTTTCAATTTGAGTTCAGCATTGGTGTTTTTGAAGAATTCCTGTAACCCTAATATTCCAAGTAAAGGAACGGCCAATTCAGCGATGACCTGAATGGAAGAAACCGCCCTGAATTTGTTGTACATGGGAACATAATCAATAAAAAAGTCGGTCAAAAAATTGAGGTTTTTTCCCCAACTAAGCAATATTGAAAACACAACAACGCCAACCAGCCAGTTTTTTAGTTTTCCTTTTACCAAAAAAACACCCAAAAAAAACAAAAATACCAGTACCGCGCCAATATATGCCGGTGCTTCAACAATAGGCTGTTTTCCCCAATACATCGGGGCAAATTCAGCAAACTCTTTTGCTTGTCTGGGATCAGTTTTGTCTTTTAAAAAGTTATAAATATTGGAATCCAGTCCAACATTTTCATAGTTTCCACCGCCCATAAAACGCGGAATAAACAAGTTAAATGTTTCTAAAATTCCATAACTGTAGGTGGTAATATATTCTTTTGACAATCCGTTAGAAGCTTCTTTTGGCGATCCATCCGGATTGATGGTCAATTCACTTTTTCCTCTTGTGCTGTGAGAAACATATTCTTTTGTTGCCAGCAAACTTGTTGCATTTGTGCCAACAGCCAATACCACCGCAACTATTAAAATGGCAATACCTTTAAAAAATTCAGGCAATTGTTTTTCTTTAAAAGCCTCAATTAAATAGAAAACGCCCAAAATTAAAACCGCAAAAAACAAATAATAGGTCATTTGTGGGTGACTCGCATTAATTTCTAATGACATCGCAACAGCGGTTAACACAAAACCCCACAAATAATTGCGCTGCAAAACCAATAAAATACCTGCCAAAACCATTGGCATATAAGCAATTGCGTGAGCCTTTGAATTGTGTCCAACGCCCAAAATAATGATAAAATAGGTGGAAAACCCAAATGCCAAAGCACCCAAAATTGCCAACTTATACTCCACTTTTAACACCGTTAACAATATAAAAAAGCCTAATAAATAAAGAAAAAGATAATCTGCCGGCCTTGGTAAAAATCGTAAAAATCGATCTATTTTTTTAATGTAATCATTTGGGTATAAAACACTTAAATTATAGGTTGGCATTCCACCAAAAGCAGCATTTGTCCAATAAGGTTCCGCCTTATTTTCACTGCGAAAATCGTTGATTTCCTTCGCCATTCCGGTAAATTGCATAATGTCACTTTGAAATATTTTCTTCCCTTCAAGAATGGGAGAAAAATAGGCAACAGAAATTAAGATAAAAGCTGCAATAGTTATAAGGTAAGGAACTGCTTTTTTGATGGAAAAATTCATTTATTTATCGTCTTTAACTTCTTCATAATCAACATAGTCACCCATATCTTTGTTTCCTTCTTTATAATCCGAAGGCTTTTTAGCTATCACTGTTTCACCGACTTTTCCGGTTGATTTTTCTTGTTGATTGTTAAATTGTTGCTGTTGTTCTCGCATCTTTTTTTCAACATTATCAACAATTTTTCCTACAAACAAAGGCAGAATATACCTTCCTATAAATTTAATAGCATAATATATAATTACTATAATTGCTAACGTTCTTAACAATCCCATTTCATCTAGTTTTAATAAACTTCAAAAATAACAATTTGAGAGGAACTAAAACGTTTAATTATATAAAATCTTATCTTTGACAAACCAATCCATCTAAACTATGAAAAACATTTTATTTTTAGTTGTCTTTTTAGCAAGTTTTCAGCTGGTTAATGCGCAATACACCGAAATTATCAACTCAAAAAGACCGGGATTTTCTGAGAGTCCTTATGGTGTTGGCTCCAATGTTTATCAGGTTGAAAGCGGTATGTTTTATAACAGCAACAATGATGAAACGCTTGGTGCTTTTGCTAAAACTTTGGGTGGAGAATTGTTTTTTAGGGTTGGGAAATTTAAAGAACGCCTGGAATTTAACGCCAATGTGGCTTACCAACGAGACGAAGTCAATAACTATCCCAATCCGAATTATCATATTAATGGAATAAGTGACCTTACCGTTGGTGCAAAATATTTGTTTTATCAACAAGAATACAAAGATAAATCTAAGGAAATTCGCAGTTGGAAACGCAAAATGGCTTTCGATAAAAAACGCTTGATCCCTTCGGTTGGGCTGTATGGCGGAGCGCACTTAAACTTTTTGGGAAAAGATTATAAAAGTGAAGAGGGAATCAGTTATAAAGGCGCTGTTTTATTGCAAAATGATTTTACGGACCGATTGATTTTACTGACAAATTTAATTGCCGATAAAATATCTTCTGAAGATAAATATTACTCTTACATTGTTACAATGACCTATGCCATCAATCAAAATTGGTCCTATTTTATCGAAAATCAGGGGAAATATTACAAGGATTTTTCTCCCAATTATCAGTTTGGAACAGGAATCGCCTATTTGGTTACAGAAAATTTGCAGTTGGACGCTTCGGCAAGAACTAATTTTTTTGATGATTATTCATATTTATACGCCACAGCAGGATTTTCTTGGAGATTAGACCGCCATCAGGACTCATTTGTCTATAAAAATTCACCGAAAGAATCGATGTCTAAAAAACCAAACAGAAAAGGATTCTTTTCCAGGCTATTTAACAAAAAGCGCAACTAATATCATTTTGAATATTATGATTACACTTCAAGAAATGACATCGAAAAAGGAAATGAGAGCTTTCGTTGAATTTCCTTTTAAACTGTATAAAAACAATCAATATTGGGTTCCTCCTATCATTAATGATGAAATTGAATCTTTCGACAAAACTAAAAATCCGGTTTTTCAACATGCGGAAGCACGTTTTTTTGTAGCATTGAAAAACAATGAAATCGTTGGGCGAATTGCCGCAATCATTAACCATCTTGAAATTAATGAACAAAATATAAAAAAAATGCGTTTTGGTTGGTTCGATTTTATTGATGATCTTGAAGTTTCAAAAATATTATTGAACAAAGTCAAAGATATTGGCAAAAAAAATACGTTGGAATATATGGAAGGGCCATTGGGCTTTTCAAACTTGGACAAAGTAGGCGTTTTAACCGAAGGATTTGACCATATCGGTTCTATGATAACTTGGTACAATTACCCCTACTACAAAGAACATTTTGAAAAACTGGGTTTTATCGTTGAAAAACAATACAACGAAAGTAAATTCCCTTTCAGCAACGTGAAAACTGAGTTTTTTATGAAGGCTAGTGAAATCATTAAAAAACGCTATCAGCTAAAACCCGTCAATTTTACCAAAACAAAAGAAATTTTGCCTTATGTGAATAAGATGTTCGATTTGTTCAATGAAAGTTACGCTTCCTTGTCTTCCTTTGTTCCTATTTCCGATGTGCAAAAAGAATATTTTAAAAAGAAATTCATCCCGTTTATCAATCCGGAACTGATTGTTTTTGTGGTTGATAAAGAGGAGAACTTAGTTGCTTTTGCTATAACGATGCCTTCATTTTCGGAAGCTTTGCAAAAATCAAAGGGTAAATTATTTCCGTTTGGAATTTTTCACTTATTATATGCCAAAAAATATAGCAAAGACATTCTTTTCTACTTAATCGGCGTTCATCCAAACCACCAAAACAAAGGTGTTCACGCCATCATTTTTGAAGAATTTTACAAAACATACACCAAAAAAGGAATTGTCAATTGTTATAGGACGCCCGAACTTTCAACTAACAAAGCGGCAGCTGCGCTTTGGAAAAATTTTAATCCGGTAGTGTATAAAAGACGTTGCACCTTCAGAAAAGATTTATAATGCAATTATTTTACAACCAAGAATTAACACCAGAAACCAAACAGTTTTCTTTCGATAAAATTGAAAGCAGGCATATTGTGAGGGTTTTAAGAAAAAAAGAAGGCGATAGAATTTTTATCACCAATGGCTTGGGCCAATTATTTACTTCGGAAATATTGCTTGCCAACGATAAAAAATGTTTGGTCAACATTGTGAGTTGCGAAACCCAAGAAAACGATCGAAATTATTATTTACACCTCGCCATTGCTCCTACTAAACTTAACGACCGTTTTGAATGGTTTTTGGAAAAAGCGACCGAAATTGGCATTGATGAAATTACGCCAATCATTTGCGAACATTCTGAACGCAAGGTACTTAAAATAGACAGGATGAAAAAAATAATTCATTCGGCTGCCAAGCAATCCCTTAAATTCCATTTTCCAAAATTGAATGAACCCGTAACTTTTAATGCGTTTATTAAATCAAATTTCAACGGACAATTGTTTATTGCGCACTGCGAGGAAACCAGCAAAAAATCACTAAAATCGGAAGTGAAACCTGCCTTAAAAACCACCATACTGATTGGCCCGGAAGGTGATTTTTCGACCAAAGAAATTCAACAAAGTTTGGACAATAACTTTATTCCTGTATCTTTGGGAAAAAGCCGTTTGCGTACGGAAACTGCCGGGTTGGTTGCAGTTCACAGCGTGGCGTTTGTAAATGAATAATTTAAATGACAATCTATCTCAAATCTTATTTTGAAATCCTAAATTATAGATTAAAGGTTTGTCTTTTTTCTTTATTCTTTATTCTTTTTTCTCTTTCCACAATTCAAAGCCAGCAAGTTGCGGCACTAAAGTATGGCGGCGGCGGCGATTGGTATGCAAATCCGACTGCTTTGCCAAATCTCATTAAATTTTGCAACAAAAACATAAACACTTCCATCAAAGAAAATCCGGAAACGGTCGAGGTAAGCAGTATTGATATTTATAATTACCCAATTGTTTTTATGACCGGACATGGAAATGTCAGTTTTTCTGATGACGACATTGAAAATTTAAAAAACTATTTAATTTCAGGAGGTTTTTTGCATATTTCCGACAATTACGGACTTGACAATTACATTAGAAGAGAAATGAAAAAAGTATTTCCAAAATTGGATTTTCAAGAAATACCGCACAATCATCCTATTTATCATCAATCCTTCAATTTTGAAGATGGTTGTCCGAAAATTCATGAACACAACAATAAACGGCCTCAAGGCTTTGGATTGTTTTATGAAGGAAGATTGGTTTGTTTTTACGACTATGAGTCGGATTTAAGCGATGGTTGGGAAGATGAAGAAGTGCATAATGATCCTTTAGAAATACGTGAAAAGGCATTGAAAATGGGTGCAAATATTATTGAATATGCTTTTAAAAATTAATATGCCAAAAATTAATGACGTAGTTTTTACAAATACCTACAGATTTGTGTTAATTACCACCCTTTTTCCGCTGTTTTATCTAATTCAGACAGTTTTAGTCTATTGCTTTTTCAATTTAAAATTTACCGTAATTTATCTTATAGGTTGCATTTTTTTAGGTATTATTTCAACAAAAACAATAACCCTTAGTCAATAATTGCATCCTGTATCAACTGCTGTATTTCGGTTCTTATGTTGTATTTTACCAAATCCATATTTTCCGAAGTTGGAAAAACCCGATTCGACAGAAACACATATACAATTTGTGATTCTGGGTCGGCCCAAGCATAAGTTCCCGTAAAACCGCTATGTCCAAAACTGCTGTTGGATACGCAGCCACAAGTTGCTTTTACGTTTTCATTTAGTTGAGGCTTGTCAAAACCAACGCCTTTCCGAACACCTTCATTTGCGTAATAACGATGGTTAAATTTATCAATGGTTTCTGGCTGAAAGTATCTTTGTCCGCCATAATAACCTTTTTGAAGATACATTTGCATAATTTTGGCAATATCATTCGCATTGGAAAACACGCCGGCATGTCCTCCTATTCCTCCCTGCATTGCAGCTCCCATATCATGCACATCACCATGTACCAATTTAAAACGGTAATAATTGTCTTTTTCAGTAGGAACTATTTCATTTTTGGAAAATTTTTCCAAAGGCAAATAGGTTGTTCTGTTCGCACCCATCGGTCTGTAAAAATGAAGTTGTGTAAGCTCATTTAAATCATTTTTATAATAATTTTCTAAATAATTTTTGAAAATATAAAATGGCAAATCACTGTATTTGTATTCCTTCTTTTTAAGCAGTTCCGAATCGGCGATGATATCGAACATTTCATCCTCATAAGTGCTAAGCAAATACAAACTGTCCGTAACTTTTATATTAAATTTATGGCTTCTTTCTGTGCGATAAAACTCGGCGGAAGGCTGTTTTGTAACACTATCAAGGGTTTTTAAATAAAATGGAATCCAAGGCTTTAACCCGCCATAATGTGAAAGCACTTCTTTCACGGTTAATTTATTTTTGTTTGTTCTTCTTAATTTATGAATCAAGCTTCCCAAAGTACTGTTAAGATTCAAAATGTCACGTTCTTCTAGTTCCATAATTAACGGTAAGGTCGCCACTATTTTTGTTAGGGAAGCAATATCATATAAATCACTGTTTGCAACTGGGATATTCTCTTCATCGGTATGAAAACCAAAACTTTTTTGATACACCACTTTTCCTTTTCGAGCCACCAAAATTTGCATTCCAGGCGCCATTTTTTCTTTTAAAACAATAGCTGCCACCGAGTCTATTTTGCTTAATTTTTTGCTGCTTAAACCCACGTCTTCAGGAATAGAATATCCCAAAAGACCGAGTGAATTGGATAAGATCCCCTCATTTTCGGAAAATTGACCGGCGATTGAAACGGGTAATTTTCCTTTGATTTCAATGGCGCCAAACAGCATTTGCGCCGAAATTTCTTGGGAAATTTTACTGTTTTGAAAAGAAACCAAAACGCCTTCTATATTTTCAAAATTTTCGACTTGCAACAAACTGTACGGGCTTGCGAAAATATCTAAAATTACAGTGTTAGTTTTGGCAATTTCTTGTAGTTTGAGCAATTCATTCTCCGTAAATTTATAATTCTTCCACGGATTGTCATTTGATTTGTGGAATCCAACAATTACCAAATTGTAAGGCTTTAAATCGTTAATTAAATTAACCAGCGTGTCATTTGAAATTTCATCAACTTCTGCATAATTTTTTAACATCTCTAAAAAAAACGTATGATCTGCATCACCCAATTTAACATAGGCGATTTTCTTCCGCTCTAAATGCTGAATTGGAAAAACCAAGGATTTATTTTTAAGCAAAGTAATTGAATTCTCCACTAAATTTCTGTGAAGTAACTCATCTTCGACAGCGTTTAAATCTTGTTGCAAATTTGCCAATTCAATCTTTTTATAATTGTTTAAACCAGCCCAATATTTTGCTTTTAGAATTTTCTTGACGGAATAATCGATTCGTTCTTCGGTAATTAGATTTTGGCTCAGGGCATTCTTTATAGTGTCAACTGCTAAAGAAACATCAGTTGGAATTAGCAGCATGTCATTGCCTGCAAGCAATGCTTGCAAATTAATGTCGCCCAATTCGGAATAATTTGAAACGCCCTTCATATTTAACGCATCAGTTAATATTAAACCTTTAAAATTCAATTTCTCCTTCAATAATTTTGAAATAACCTGATAGGAAAGTGATGTTGGACAATCTTTATTTTCCTCCAATCCATTTACGCTTAAATGCGCAACCATTATACTGGTTAAATTATTCTTAATCAACTCTTTATATGGATACAACTCAATAGAATCGAGTCTTTTAAAATCAAAGTCCAATATCGGCAAAGATTTATGGGAATCGGAAGCGGTATCGCCATGGCCGGGAAAATGTTTTGCGTTTGACAATACATTTTGGCCTTGCATTCCTTTAACAAAAGCCAATGCTTTTTGGGTGACATTTTCCCTGTTTTCGCCGAAGGAACGATTCCCGATAATCGGATTTTCTGGATTTATGTTAATATCCACCACCGGGGCAAAATTAATATGAATGCCCATTCGCTTGCATTGTTTTCCCAATTGCGCACCAAAATCTTCCAGTAGTTTGTTGTC
>DAIQBF010000057.1:0-14476 GCA_036781305.1 Lutibacter sp. | reverse complement strand
GGAATTGTAGATGTAAAAGCTCTAAAAATATTGATGAAAGTTTCCGAAACTTGTAACATCCCAACAGTTACCGACATTCATGAAATTTCAGATGCGGCAATGGCGGCTGAATATGTTGATGTATTGCAAATTCCCGCTTTTTTGGTGCGCCAAACCGATTTGGTGGTGGCAGCGGCAAAAACTGGAAAAGTTGTCAATTTGAAAAAAGGACAGTTTATGAGTCCGGGCGCCATGAAACACGCCGTACAAAAAGTAAAAGACTGCGGCAACGACAAAGTTTGGATTACCGATAGGGGAACCATGTTCGGTTACCAGGATATGATTGTTGATTTTAGGGGAATACCGGAAATGCAACAGTTTGCGCCAACTATTTTGGACATTACGCATTCTTTACAACAACCAAATCAAAGCAGCGGCGTAACCGGCGGAAAACCGGAGCTGATTGAAACCATTGCCAGAGCCGGAATCGCCGTTGGCGTTGACGGGTTGTTTTTGGAAACCCATTTTGACCCGGCAAACGCAAAAAGTGATGGGGCAAATATGTTGGATTTAAAGTATTTAGAAAATTTATTGACCCGTTTGGTGGCCATCAGAAAAACGATTAACAGTTTTCAATAAATAATTTGCTATAGCTGATTAATCCTCATAAAAAAAGCGACAAAATTTAAAAATTTTGTCGCTTTTTTAGTATTTCAATATAGAACTATCCGCATTTGGTATGTCCGCAATTTTTGCATTTCAAACAGCCTTCTTCATAAATTAATCCGTCAGGATCACCACATTCCGGGCATTTTTTATCCACAGCCTGTGCGCCATCTTCCACAAATTGTTTTAATGCACGCGCAATCCCATTTTTCCATGTATTGATATTTTCATCATACATGTTTAAGTTGTTAATTAAATCAACTGCATAAGGAATTGGCATTCCATGTCGCAATACGCCAGAAATTAATTTGGCATAATTCCAATATTCTTTATCAAAAGTACGGGACAATCCTTCAAAAGTCACTTTATACCCATCTTTATCTAAAAATTGAAAATCGTAACGGGATTCTCCGCTTTTATCCCTGTTTTTAATTACCCAGCCTTCTTCAAGCCAAGCCGGTAAAATAAAAGCATCTTCAATTTTTCCTGTAAATATTTCATAGGGTCTATTGTTTATCAAACCAACAACGGCCACCCATTTCTCATAATCGTTTTGGAAACGCACAACTTTTGCCGCAATTTTTTTAGGGCGTTTTGGAAAAACAGTTTCTGCATAGCAATCTGGTCTTTTATCTTGTTTTTTGTCATCGTTGGCGATTAAAATTCCACTTCGGGAACCATCTCTGTAAACCGTAATTCCTTTTAATCCTTTTCGCCAGGATTCAATATAAATATCGCCAACCAAATCAACAGGGACGTCACTGGCCAAATTTATTGTTGAACTAATAGAATGCGTGGTGTATTTTTGAACCAACGATTGCATTTCAATCCGTTTTTTCCAATCAATTTCAGGCGCTGTTGAACCACTATACGGACTCTCTTTAATGTCGGTTTTACCTGTAACATCCATCCATTGTTTTAATTTTGGATGGTAAACTTCAAATTCTTCAAAAGCGTCACCCATATCATCAACATAGGCAACTTTGGCATTTGTATCGTCTTGGTTTACTTTTCTTCTTCTTTTGTACGACAATAAATATACAGGTTCTATGCCCGATGATGTTTGTGCCAGCATACTTAAACTTCCTGTTGGCGCCACGGTACTGATGGAAATATTTCTTCTTCCGTATTTCATCATTCGTTCATAAACATCTGGAAATTCCTTTTCCATCATCTGTACAAACTCAGAGAATTTCTCAATTTCAGGATTAAACGCCTCGAATTTACCTCGGGTAATGGCCATATCAATGCTACTGTCGAACTCACCTCTCAGTTTTGTTTTCATGATTTCATCAACAATTGCTATCGCTTCATTAGTATCAAATTTTTTGCTGAAAGCCGCCATAGCATCGGCCAAAGCTGTAAATCCCAATCCGGTTCTTCTGCCCTTTTTACCCGTTTTAAACAATAATTTCCACGTATCTATTTCCACCTGTTTAATTTCATTAGGCTCTTTATCGTGCATTATTTTATTGAAAATTTTATCGACAGCTTCCAATTCTAAATCCACCAAATCATCCATTAATCGTTGCGATTCATACACAACTTCATAGAATTTTTTAAAATCGAACTTGGCTTTTTCAGTAAATGGGTTTTCAACAAAACTATATAAGTTAATTGCAATTAAACGGCAACTGTCGCCGCCTTGCATGGCAATTTCTGAACAAGGATTTGTAGAACTATTTTTAAATCCAGGATAAATAGAGGAGGTTGAATAATAGTGTTGGCGATCCCAAAATATCAAACCTGGTTCAGCTGTATTGTGGGCGCAAGAAATAATAACATCCCAAAGTGATCTTGCTTTAATCACTTTTTTATAGGTTGGCGCTTTGCTATCAATTGGCCAACGCAGGGTAAAATCATCATCATTTACAACGGCTACCATAAATTCGTCGGACAAGCGAATGGAAATATTGGCTCCGGTCACTTTTGTCAAATCTTGTTTGATGGTCACAAAATCTTCAATATCGGGATGTGCAATGTCCATGGTGAGCATTAACGCTCCTCTTCTGCCGTTTTGAGCAACTTCCCGAGTGGTATTTGAAAATCGGTTCATAAACGAAACTGCTCCTGTTGTGGTTCCGGCAGCATTGGAGACCTGAGCACCTCCAGGTCTTAAATTAGATAAATCCACTCCAACGCCACATCTTCTTTTAAACAATTGCGCCAGTTGCTGATCTGTATAAAATATGCCACCATAAGAATCATAAACTGGAGGTACAACCACACAATTGGACAATGAAGCAATCACATTATTGTTTCCTAAAGAAGACATTACGCTTCCTTGTGGAATCACATATTTGAAATCCTTAAATAAATTAAAAATTGCTTTTTCAGACAAAAATTGACGGCTTTTTCCATAATCTGAAAGGCCTTCTCCTTTCTTTTCTCCTTCCTGGTATTTCTTTTCTATACGGCCAAATTCCACCGCCATTCGTTGATGCATCTCGTCGGGTGTCAACTCTAAAAACTCCCCTGTTTTGGTTTTCATCGCATACTTATTCATCCACGTTGTCGCTGCAAGCTCGTCACCTTTAAAATACTTTAACGTACTCTTTAACAAGTCGTTATACGTAAAGGTTTTTGGGAACACTAATTCTTCTGTCATTTTTAAGTAGGTTTATGGTTTTGTAAAATGGAATTATAAAATTATAGAATATTTAAACTTAAGTTGTGTTAAATTTTAATTAGTTAATAACATTTCATTGTTGAAAAGTTCTAATTTTTCAATCCTTTTTTTTCGTAGTTTTAGCTTTTGCTAAATTTATCGAAAGATTGAATAAAAAAATTTACAAATTATCGTTAAGGGAAATCACCATAATTTTCGCTGGGTAATTTCTTCAATTTTTATTTTTGGAATCCGTTTTTTATAGTTTCAAGATGCTTCTAGCTCGTCAGGCGTTTCCGTATTGCCTATTTCTTTTTTTGAGATACTGCTATTTGGGATTTCTTTTCTTTATATTCTAATTTCTTACTTTACAATTATACTCATTAATTAAGAGAAGAAGAAAAAAACTATATTTAAGAAATTGGAACTTTAAAGCTAAAAAAATCAGGCTTATTTATTTGGCTTTTTTGCTGCTTGGCGGAATTATTTTATATTTTCTGATGACAAACGGACTCTTGAAATTCATCATTCCCAGCTCTCTGATACTTTATGGAATTGCAGGAATTATCTCAAACAAACATAGTTTTGGCGCAACCGCCGTTTTGGGATTTGTTTTCCTTATGCTCGGCTTTTTAGCGATATTATTCCCAAGGTTTGCATTTTATCTTTGGGGATTTGCTTTTGGAGTTTGCCATATAATTTATGGGCTGGTTTACTATAAATACAAAAGGTAAATACTTAAGTTGTTGGTTTGAAGTTTCAGGTTTCAGGTTTCAGGTTTCAGGTTTCAAGTTTGAAGTTTGAAGTTTGAAGTTTCAAGTTTCAAGTTTCAAGTTTCAAAAAACAAAACATTTCAAACTTGAAACTTTTAACATTACTGCCAACGCGCCATCTGGCCTTTTCACTAAAAATATATACCATACATTTTTTAACGCTCAATCCTCCCTTTTGGGGGTTAGGGGACTTTTTAAACTTTCAATCTTCTTACCAAATCTTCTAATCCGTTTAATTGAATTTCATAAACCAAATGCATCATTTCTCCAAGTTTACCTGAAGGAAAACCTTTATTGCGATACCAAACCAGATAAAATTCAGGCAAATCGATTAAATATTTTCCTTTGTATTTTCCGAAGGGCATTTTGGTGTTTGCAAGTTGTTCCAGCAAATGTTGTTGGTTATTTTCCATCTACAAAATCTTGCAAATAGTTGAATCGTCCGATAAGCTTTCCCTTTTCAGTCATTTTGGCTCTTTGAAGCACGCCGTCTTTATCATTATTGAAAAAAGCCGGAATTACATATTTTGCAAAATTTTCCCCAAATCCTTCGGAGGCATCTTTCGGCAATTCGCAAGGCAAATTATCAACCGCCATCACAGCGATAGCATCTTTATCCATGTAATTTACTTCTTCACCAGTTTTCGGATTATAGCCATATATTGGATCTTCAATAGTTGAAGAACGAATGGTGGACGCTACTGGTCCGTCAACATCGCAACTAATATCGGCCACCACTTTTATATTGAAATCGGGAGATTTGGCGTCTTCATTTGTAATAATATAAGGAGCGCCAACGCCGTAAAAATGACCCGTTATATACAAATCTGCCACTTTGGCAAAACGCATAAAATCACTTTCATATTCTTGCGGATTTTTAAAAAAATCATTTTCATTCTTAACAATTCCGTCTTTTCTCTTATTGTAATCTAAGACATCTATTTGCACATAAACCGTTTCCTTAAAAGTTTGCGTTAAAAACTCATCAACAGTTACTTCACGCATTTGCATCCCGTCCAACATTTCTTTTGCACCGTTTCCAACCCTGCCTTTCCCTGTTAGAACGACTTTAATAGATGGCAATTTCAATTTTCTTAACTCTTCAATCAGCATTTTTTTATCGTGCAAAACTTCAGCTTTTGGCAAATTGTACAAATTAAATTTTAAGCCAAAAGTTCTAAAAGCATTGTACGCACCAACAAAGCCTGCATATATCCCAAAAGCCACCAACCTATTTTTGTTTTTGTCAGTGATGGTTTCATGGTCATACAACTCAATATTTTTCATCAAGATTGCTCTTAATAAATCGCGATTGTATTTTTGTTTCTTTATGGTATGGGAAAAGAAAAAATATTTTTTGTCTGGAATTAAACTGGGAACAGGCACTTCTTTTACGCCTAATAAAACATCACAATCCGTTATATCCTCAAAAACCGGAATTCCTTCTTTTTTGTAATCTTCATCAGTAAAAAAACGAGAATCAGAGCTTTCAACTTTAATTTCAAGTTGTGGGTAAATCTTTAAAAGTTCTGCACATTTTTTTGGAGACAAAACAACTCTTCTGTCTGGTGGATTTTTTCGTTCTTTAAGAATCCCTATCTTCATTGTGTAATTTGGTATAAGTTTTGCATCAAAGGTATCAGGAATTAAAGAATTTTACAAACAATAATCTGATTGAATTTTTATACATTTGCATTCTTCTTAGAAGAATTGGTTCTTTGATTTATTGGGGACGACTGGTTTTGACTGCAAGGTCAATTAAGGTATAAGCATGTCGAGTAATGAAATAGCACTCGTAAATCTCAATTTCAAAAATTTAAACGGCGAAGATAACTACGCTTTAGCTGCTTAATCCGAATTACAGTAGGATGAGCCTTGTCGCACTAGGTGCGAAAGCTGAATGTCTCTTGAAAGCCTTGGTTAGCGGCGGTCAATAAAGAGGCATCGTAAAAGTTAACATAGATTTGCCATTGTTTCGTTGGCATTTTGAAACTTAAGAAACTAAGCTTAAAGTGGGCTGTTTTCGGTCAGCTTTAAGTCGAAAACCAAACGAAAAATAAACATGTAGAAAGTATTTTGGTTGCTTGTTTGGACCCGGGTTCGATTCCCGGCGTCTCCACTATATTATTTTCAACTTAGATAATAAAAAATGAAAAACACTGTTATTTACATAGATTTGCAATTCAAAAAATACATTTAAACCCTCTTATGTATTTTTTTATTATTTAAATTAAAAAAACAAACCTCAATGAAAAACAAAGTTTTAACAATCAGTTTCATAATTTTAAGCCATATTGGCTACTCACAAACTCTTGAAGAAACTGCAAATTGGATTGAAAATAATGCAGGCGCTCCTAACAATATGTTCAGCAACACCGTAATTTACAATGCACAAACCCATAAATTGCTTTTATATAAAAATTATTCCGCTCCTTTTAAATTCAGAAAAGTAACAGAGATCGATCCAGCACACGTAAGCAGTATTAGTTTGTGTGAACCGGATAAAAAAAGTGGATTAAGAGGCATTGTTCTTAATTTTAAAAATGGAGGAACCATTACTAAAGTTTATTTGGCAAATAATAATACGCGGGTTACTAAGGTAAATAAAGTGGAGGAAAAACAAATGTACTCATGGCCCATTTTGGCCGAAGGCGGCATTAATCATACGCAAAGAATAAAAAGGTATTATATTAATTTATTCCATGAACTAGGCATTGATGTTGAAGATGGGGATTCGTTAATTCTATCAAAATCGTAATTAAAAATAACTAAAAATTGGGCATTCCTGCATTTTCATCTCATTGTAAATTTTATTATTTTCATTCAATTTGATGCACATAAGTATCATTATCAACATTCAAAACTGCTCACATATAATTCTTCCCTTTTATGCCATTTCAAACATTTATACTAAAACTTTTTAGTATTTTGGTTCCAAGAAAATGATACCGAAAAAATGAGGAATACAACCAAATATATTATTGGTTTAATGAGCGGAACTTCTTTGGACGGCATTGATATTGTTTATGTGAAAATAAATGCTGCTGAAAACTACTGCTTCGAAATAATTAAAGCTGAAACAATTTCATACAGCAATGCTTGGAAATCTGCATTAAAAGAAGGATTTCACTTATCCGGAGAAAAATTGTTGAAATTAGATGCCGATTACGGTATCCATTTAGGAAATATTCTCTTAAATTTCATCAAAGAAAATAGCATTACAAAACTTGACTTTATTGCCTCCCACGGACATACTATTTTTCACAATCCAGAAAAAAAGTACACTTTCCAAATTGGAAATGGCCCTTATATCACTTCAATTACCGGCATAAAAACCATTTGCGATTTTAGGGTTCAGGATGTGGCTTTGGGCGGACAAGGAGCGCCGTTGGTGCCTATTGGCGATGAATTGTTATTTTCCAAGTATGATTATTGCCTGAATCTAGGCGGATTTTCAAATATTTCGTTCAAAGAAAATCAACAAAGAGTTGCTTTTGATATTTGTCCGGTAAATATTGTTTTAAACCATTATGTCGCTTCTTTAAAGATGGAATATGATGATAAAGGCAACATAGCATCCGAAGGAAACATTGAAAAAAATCTGTTGTCAACACTAAATTCTTTGGCTTTTTATAATGATGCCAAACCAAAATCTTTAGGATATGAATTTGTGGCAGAAACCATTTTTCCGATGATTGACAGGCACAACCTCAGCATAAATGACATTTTAAGAACTTATGTTGAACATATCGCCATTCAAATTTCAAAAAAAATAGATTCAGATTCAGAAAAAACAATGTTGGTTACCGGCGGCGGCACTTTTAATGATTTTCTACTAGCAAGATTACGATCGCATACAAAAACGCAATTGATAATTCCTGAAGAAACCATCATCAATTATAAAGAGGCTTTAATTTTTGGATTGCTTGGCTTGTTAAAAGATGAAGGTAAAAACAATTGTTTAAAAAGCGTTACCGGCGCGAGTAAAGATCATAGCAGCGGGGTGGTGTATGAGTTTTAATAGTTACGAAAAATATTAAATATTATAAGTTAAATATTAGAAGTTGAAAGCCTGCCTGCCGCGGTAGGGGTTGGGGATAGGAAAAAATAATCGTAAATCAAAAATCGTAAATTAAAAATAAAAACAATGTCTTTATCTAGCATAAATCTGGAAGAACTGTCGGCAATCATTGAAGGCGACGTGCATTTTGACAATTTGCACAAAAGCATTTATGCTACCGATGCCTCCGTTTATCGGAAAATTCCTTTGGGCGTTGCGTATCCAAAAAACAATGAAGACCTGAAAAAGATTGTTCATTTCGCCACAAAAAATAAAATAACTTTAATCCCGAGAACTGCCGGAACTTCGTTGGCAGGACAATGTGTTGGGGAAGGATTAATTGTGGATGTTTCTAGATATTTTACTAAAATTTCAGGCTTTGATGAACATAAAAAAACGGTGACGGTACAACCCGGAATTATACGTGACGAACTCAATATTTTTTTAAAACCCTATGGATTATTTTTCGGTCCAAACACCTCAACAAGCAACAGATGTATGATTGGCGGTATGGTTGGCAACAATTCATCAGGCACAACTTCCATCAAATATGGCGTTACCCGCGATAAAATCATTGAACTAAAAACAATTTTAAGCGATGGTTCAGATGCTGTTTTTAATGAAGTAACCACGGCTGAATTCAACCAAAAAAAAATAGGAAGTTCTTTGCAAAACAGGATTTACCAAACAATTTTCAAGGAACTTTCGAATGAAGAAAATCAACAGGAAATTTTAAAGGAGTTTCCTAAAAAAGAAATCCACCGAAGAAATAACGGTTATCCAGTAGATGCTTTGTTGAATTTCGATCTTTTTGGCGGAACAAAAAACACTATAAATTTAGCAACTTTGTTAACAGGAAGCGAAGGCACTTTGGCTTTTTCCACCGAAATCACCATTCAGCTAGATGACCTGCCGCCTGCGAAAAACATGATGGTCGCCGCGCATTTTAACAGCATTCAGGAAAGTATGGAGGCGGTGGTTGTGGCCATGAAACACAATTTATACACTTGTGAATTGATGGATAAAACCGTTTTGGATTGCACCAAAAATAATCGGGAGCAGCTAAAAAATAGGTTCTTTGTTGAAGGCGATCCAAAAGCACTTTTGATGTTAGAAATCTGCACAAATTCAGAGGAAGAATCCAATAAGCTGGCAGATAAACTCATTGAAGATTTAGAAAAAAACAACTTTGGATATGCCTATCCAAAATTAATCGGCAGTGAAATAAATCGAGCAGTTGAGCTTCGCAAAGCCGGACTGGGATTGCTGGGCAGCATTGTTGGCGACAATAAAGCGGTTGCCTGTATTGAAGACACCGCTGTTGACTTAAACGATTTGCCTAATTACATTGCTGAATTTACGGAAATGATGGCGGAATTCGGGCAAGAAGCGGTGTATTATGCCCACGCAGGAGCCGGAGAATTGCATTTGCGTCCGATGTTGAATTTAAAGAAAAAAGCGGATGTTGTTTTATTTCGAGAAATAACCACAAAAACCGCAAAACTCGTCAAAAAATACGGCGGGTCTTTTAGCGGGGAACACGGCGATGGCATCGTTCGTGCCGAGTTTATTCCGCTCATGATCGGAGAAAAAAATTATGAATTATTAAAACGCATCAAACACACTTTCGATCCAAATGCTGTTTTTAACCAGGGAAAAATTGTAAATCCATTTCCGATGGATGAAAGTTTGCGTTATGAAATTGACCGAAAGGAACCAGAAATTGAAACCATTTTTGATTTTTCCGACAGCGAAGGAATTTTGAGAGCCGCAGAAAAATGCAACGGATCCGGCGACTGCAGAAAACTGCCATCGGCCGGCGGCACGATGTGTCCGAGTTACAGGGCAACCAGAAATGAAAAAGACAGCACAAGAGCGCGCGCCAATGCTTTGCGCGAATTTTTAACGAATTCTAAAGAAGAAAATAAATTTAATCACAAAGAGTTGTATGATGTTTTTGATTTGTGTTTAAGTTGCAAAGCCTGTGCCAGCGAATGTCCGAGCAATGTAGATATCGCGGCCTTAAAAGCGGAATTTTTATACCAATATCACAAAGAAAATAAAATTCCCTTCAGAACAAAATTATTTGCCAATAACGTAAAATACAACAAATTGGGAAGCCTTGCCCCTACTTTTGCCAACTTGATTTTAAACACCAAAATTACCAAAAAATTAATGGGTATTGCTACCGAAAGAAGCATTCCAAAATTGGCTAAAACCACCGTTTTTAAATGGTATCTGAAAAACAAAAAACGATTAATGTTTCAGCCTGTAAAATTTGGGGAAATCTATCTTTTTGTGGATGAATTTACCAATTATTATGATGCCAATATTGGCATAGACACTGTTGAATTGCTCACAAAACTGGGCTATAAAGTTAACATCACCAAACATGAAGAAAGCGGACGAGGATTTATATCTAAAGGTTTTTTAGAGGAGGCAAAAGTAAAAGTCAATTTTAACGTGAACTTTTTTAAAGAATTAATTTCTAAAGAAACGCCTTTGGTTGGCATTGAGCCTTCAGCGATCTTGACTTTCAGGGATGAATATCTGAGGTTGGCCGATGACAAAGCAGCTGCAAAAAACATTGCAGAAAACACCTTCACAATTGAAGAATTCATCAAACTGGAATTTGAAAAAAATAATATTTCAGCAACAAGTTTTACAGCTCAGGAAAAAGTTTTGAAAATCCACGGGCATTGTCATCAAAAATCGTTGAGCAGCACGGAACCAACTTTTAAAATGCTTTCAATTCCGAAAAATTATACCGTGACCATTATAAATTCTGGATGTTGCGGCATGGCGGGTTCGTTTGGCTACGAAAAAGAACATTACAACTTAAGTATGCAAGTGGGGGAAGACACCTTGTTTCCAAAAATTAGAAATATGGAAAACACAATTATTATAGCCGCTGCAGGAACAAGTTGCAGACACCAAATTATGGATGGAACCAACAGAATTTCCAAACATCCCATCACTATTTTAAGAGAAGCCCTTATTTAAATGAAATTAATAATTAGAACCTATAACCTGCAATTAAAATATCCTTTTACCATTTCAAGAGGCACCAGAACTGAAATTCCATCATTAATCGTTGAACTTCAGGAAAACGGATTTTCCGGTTTTGGAGAAGCGACTGAAAACCTATTTTACAAAATGACTGTTGAAGAATTTGAGAAGGAATTGATTCAAAAAAGAGAACTCATTGAAATTTCTTCATCCAAATCACCCGAAGAATATTGGGATTATTTGTTTCCGCATTTCAAAAACAATATGTTTTTATTGTGTGCTTTAGATGAAGCTTATACCGATTTATACACACGAAAAAAAGGTCTTAAATTGTATGAATATTGGGATTTAGCATTGAAAAATCTTCCACAGTCTAATTATACTATTGGCATTGACACCATAGAAAATATGGTTTCAAAAATGAAAGAAATGCCCTGGCCAATCTACAAAATCAAGTTAGGCACAAAAAACGATCTGGAAATAGTGGCTGAATTAAGAAAACATACTGACGCCGTTTTTAGAATTGACGCAAATTGCGGGTGGACAGTTACCGAAACCATAAAAAACTCCATAGAATTGCAAAAATTAGGCGTGGAATTTATAGAACAGCCACTTGCGCCAACCAATTGGAAAGGGGCAAAAATAGTGTTTGACAATTCGTATTTGCCCATAATTGCCGATGAAAGTTGCCTTGTGGAAAGCGATGTTGAAAAATGTTACAATCATTTTCATGGCATCAACATAAAACTCATGAAATGCGGAGGCTTAACGCCTGCCAAAAGAATGATTGCCAAAGCCAAATCTTTGGGATTAAAAACCATGGTGGGCTGTATGACCGAATCTTCTGTAGGAATATCAGCTATTGCACATTTAACGCCTATGTTGGATTATGTGGATATGGATGGCGCTTTATTGTTAAAGAATGATGTGGCATCAGGCGTAAAAATAGAAAACGGAACAATTATATTTTCAAATATAAACGGAATTGGCGTTGAATTATTTTCGGAAAAATAAACCAATCCTTATTAAATGACATGTTAACGTTCTTAATTTATGAAAGTTAAATGTCTCAAAAAATAAAATGGCCAAACGCACTCAATTAAGAAAAAAATAATTTTAAAATATTTACAAAATTTTAACATATTTTTATTTGGTAGATAGATTTATTTTGTATCTTTGCCTTGGTAAGTTTCATAGCTTACCATCTTTTTCATAGCAATTTTCCTCACTCTCCTTGAGTGAGGTTTTTTTTTATCTGTTTTTCTGTTATATTTTATAAGTATCTTTGCCCCGCTCAAATATAAATTTAAACTATGTTTTTAGGAATTACAATTACAGAATGGGTTGGGTATGCCGCCTCTTTGGCACTGATTATTTCATTTATGATGAAAAATATAAATACCCTCAGAATCGTCAATTCCTTGGGAGCTATACTTTTTGTGGTTTATGGAATACTATTGCAGACTTCTTATCCAATTATTATTACAAATGGATTTATTTTAATGGCAAATATTTATTATTTGTCGTTTAAGAGAAAAGTTGCTGTTATATAAGAATAATCGCCTAAAATTAAAATCGCTTTTACTGAGAAGTTTTCTGCTGTACCACTTCAAACAACTCACCGCCTTCACATTTGATTGTTTTATAAGGGAATTTTAAAATAAGTGCATAATCATGAGTTCCCATCAATATCGTTTTTCCGCTGTCGTGAATGTCCTTTAACACATTTAAAACGTCAACCGATGTGGCAGGATCTAAATTTCCTGTTGGCTCATCCGCTAAAATTAAGTCGGGGTCATTTAACAAAGCCCTGGCAATGGCGATTCTTTGTTGTTCACCGCCAGATAATAAATAAGGCATTTTAAAACCTTTTGTTTCCATGCCAACTTTTAACAAGACTTCATTAATTTTCTCTTTTATTTTCACCTCATCTTTCCATCCGGTTGCCTTTAACACAAACAATAAATTGTCATAAACACTTCTGTCGTTCAACAACTTAAAGTCCTGAAATACAATTCCGAGTTTTCGGCGCAGAAAAGGAATCTCGTCTTCCTTTAAACTTTTTAAATTAAATCCAACAATGCTTCCTTCGCCTTTCTCCAAGGGCAAATCCCCATACAGGGTTTTCATCAAGCTGCTTTTTCCGCTTCCGGTTTTTCCAATTAAATAAACAAATTCACCCATGCTAATTTGCAAATTAACATCAGACAAAACCAAGTTTTCTCTTTGGTATATTTGTGCATTTTGTAAGGAAAGAATGACTTCTGACATAGTACGCGCTGTTTTTGACAAAACTAGATATTTTAAAGTAAAGTATCGACATTAAAATAATTAATAATACACCATTTATTTCAAAAATTTAATGTTTAACACTCTAAAAATGAAATAGGGGAATACTTATTGACACCATTTTGTTAAAAAAATAATTTTTGGGTAAGACAATTTCGAAAAAAAAATACGTTATTACATAATAGTTAAAACTTTCAATTTTTATTCATATGATTTATAAAAAGATTGTCCTTTCGTTTATTGTGTTTCTTGCAACACTGACAATTTCGGCACAACAAACGACCATTTACACAAACCCACTTTCCGCTTATAATCACGCAATTGAATTGTACCAAAACAAAGCGTATTTAGCCGCACAGGAAAAATTTATCGACATAAAACCCCAGTTCGAAAATTCGGATGAATTAGAAGCCAACTGCGACTATTATATCGCCAATTGTGCCATTCGGCTGGAACAACCAAATTCTGATGAATTGATGCAGCAATTTGTGGATAAATATCCCACCAGCACAAAACACAACAGGGCTTCCATAGATATTGCCGACTATTATTTTAAAGTTGGAAAATACGGTTATGCCGCTAAATGGTATGCAAAAGTTAACACAACCAGTTTAACTATCAGAGAGGACGAAACCTTTAATTTTAACTATGGCTATTCTTTATTCGTCACCAAAAACTACGCAAAATCAAAACCCTATTTCTTAAATTTATTGAATTCCCCAGAATATGGCACGAAAGCCAAATATTATTACGGATATATCGCTTATAATCAGGACGATTATGAAACTGCCAATGAATATTTGGGTGAAGTGGCTGATAATACTTCCTATAAAACAAATGTTTCCTACTATTTGGCAGATATGAACTTTAAGTTGGGAAAGTTTGACAAAGCGATTGAAAACGGTTTGCCATTGCTTCAAAAAGCAAAAGGAATTGAACATTCCGAAATTTCCAAAATAGTGGGAGAAAGTTATTTTAACCTTCAAAAGTATGAAGAAGCCATTCCGCATTTAAAAAATTATAAAGGACAACGCGGCAAATGGAACAATACCGATTATTATTTGTTGGGCTATGCCTATTACAAACAAAACG
>DAIQBF010000056.1:0-14478 GCA_036781305.1 Lutibacter sp. | reverse complement strand
TTTAGATATGAGAATGAACCAATCGGGCGAATTGTCGGCTTTTGAGGTGATCAATAAGTATGATGAGGAAAAGTTAACAAACGTCCTTTTTATTTATATCTAATTGCGCAATGCTAAGGATATTGCCAAAAGAATTGTTGAAAAGCGTTCAGAAGAAAAAATTAAAACAAGTTTTCAATTAAAAGAAATATTGGCTGCATTTGTGCCAAAATCGCAAGAACATAAAGTGTTGGCCCAAATTTTTCAGGGAATTAGAATAGAGGTAAATCAGGAAATTGAAGCATTAAAGGAGTTTTTATTGCAGGTGCCTGAATTGCTGAATGAAGGAGGAAGATTGAGCGTTTTGTCGTATCATTCTTTGGAAGACAGATTGGTAAAAAGGTTTATCAGAAGTGGGCTTTTTGAAGGAGAACCTGTTAAAGATTTTTATGGAAACGTAAGCGTTCCTTTAAAGAAAGTTGGACAAATGGTAGTTCCGTCATTTCAGGAAATAAAAAAAAACAGCAGGGCAAGAAGCGCAAAATTAAGAATCGCAACTTTAGCATAAATGGCAAAAATCACAAATAGCGTTTATGATTTGCTAAAAGGAAAATTTTTAATACAAGAAGATTCCTTTAAAAATTGGCGTTTTATTCTATTTATGGTGGCCTTAATGCTGTTGATGATTGCAAGCGGTCATAATTCAGATAAAAAGGTGATGGAAATTGCAAAACTGAATAAAGAGATTAAAGAATTAAGAGCCGAATTTGTTGATACACGCTCAATTTCAATGAAAATGAAGTTAGAATCAACAATAAGAAATAAAGTGGTGAAATATGGATTAAAACCAAGCGAAAATCCGCCACAAGTAATTAGCGTAACCTCAAAAAAAATAAATTAACATTGGCTACAACAAAAAAAAGCATATTAAATAAACTCTATTTTGTGTTTGTATTTATTACACTTTTTTTGGCGGCTGTCATAGTTAAGCTAACAGACATTCAATTTGCCGATGGTGAAAAGTACAGAAATTTATCGGAGCATCTTACCTTAAAAAACGACACTATTTTTGCAAATAGAGGCAATGTATTTTCGGCAGACGGAAGTTTGTTGGCAACCTCTATGTCTATTTATGAAATTAGAATGGATGCTTTTACGATTGATGCCGAAGAATTTGAAAAAAACATCAGAAGCCTTTCCGTAGAGCTTTCAAAAATGTTGGGAAAACCAGCTTCTCAATGGGAAAATAAAATACGAAAAGCCAGAGTTAACAATAACAGATACTTGTTTATTGCCCGAAAATTGGGATATACTGAATACCTGAAAATTAAAAATTTTCCAATTTTTAATTTGGGCATGTATAAAGGCGGTTTTATTGCTGAACAATCTACCGTTAGGGCACATCCACTAGGGAAAGTTGCTGAACGGACAATAGGTTATGATGATTACCGTGGTGCGCCGGGCATAGAAGGTGCTTATCGAGATTATTTAAATGGAAAATTTGGATGGCGTTTGAAGCAGAAAATAGCCAAAGGGCAATGGAAACCAATTAACGACACCAATGAGAAGGAGCCGATTGACGGAAAGGATATTGTAACCACCATCGACATTAACATACAAGATATTGCACACCATTCTTTGCTAAGGCAGTTAGAAATTTATGAAGCAGATCACGGCTGTGTGGTGGTTATGGAAACAAAAACAGGAGAAATAAAAGCGATTTCCAATTTGGGAAGAAACGCTAATGGAACTTATTATGAAAGGTTGAATTATGCTGTTGGGGAATCTAATGAACCCGGCTCTGCTTTTAAAGTGATGTCGATGGTTGCCGCATTGGAATCAAAAATGATTGACACCAGCACCATCGTCGATACCGGAAACGGGAAATATATTATTCATGGCAGATCTATAAATGATTCTCATAGAGGAGGCTATGGTAAAATATCCGCGGCTCGAGCACTTGAAGTATCTTCAAATATTGGGTTTGCGAGATTAATTGAAGAAAATTTCAGTAAAAATCCCGATCAATTTATCAACTTATTAAGAGGGATGCATTTAAATCAAATGTTAGGGCTTCCCATAAAAGGCGAAGGCAAACCTGAAATTCCTGGGCCGGGCGATAAAAAATGGAGTAAAAACGCATTGCCTTCAATAGCCTATGGCTATAATATTAGCCTAACACCATTGCAGATATTGACATTTTACAATGCCATTGCAAATAACGGCGAAATGGTTAAACCTAGGTTTGTAAAAGAAATTCGCTCTTGGGATAATCACATAGAATCTTTTGATAAAGAAGTTATTAATCCGGCGATTTGTTCAAAGGAAACAATTGCTAAAGTACAGGAAATGCTTAAAAATGTGGTGGTTCGAGGGACTGGAAAAAAAATGTATGCCGAAAATTTCTCAATGGCAGGAAAAACTGGAACAGCGCGAACTGAATATTGGAAAGAGGACTGGGCAGCAAACAGATGGTATATTTCCTCATTTACTGGGTATTTTCCTGCTGAAAATCCGAAGTATTCCTGCATTGTGGTCATCCATAAACCAAAAGCGCAAACTGGGTATTATGGTGCAGATGTTTCTGGGCCAGTTTTTAAAGATATTGCCCAAAAAATTTATACATCGAAGTCTGTAATCAATGAAATTGAAAATACAAGCCCAAAATTCAAAAATATTGAAAATGACTATGACACCTATTTTACCATGGCCAATAAGGAAATTGACACAATTCCAAATGTAAAGGGAATGCCCGGTATGGATGCTATTTCATTACTTGAAAATTTAGGGCTGAAAGTGAGTTATCAGGGCAATGGAAAAGTTGCAGATCAGTCTTTAAATGTAGGCGAAAAAATAATAAAAGGAACAACCATCATTCTAAATTAAATTATTTGAAATCAATCAAAGACATATTAGATAAAGTTGTGGTAAATGCAATTCACGGCGACACCGAAATAAAGGTGAACGCCATTGTATTCGACTCTAGAAATGCACAAAAAAATTGTTTGTTCGCAGCGCAAAAAGGCTTGCTGTTTGATGGCCATCAATTTATTGACAAAGCAATAGAACTGGGCGCAATTGCGATACTTTGCGAAAAATTGCCTGAGAATTTAGTTAAAAATATAACTTATGTTCAGGTTGAAGATTCAAACAGTGCATTGGCATTGATTGCTTCAAACTTCTATAACAATCCATCTTCAAAATTAAAGCTGATTGGTATTACAGGCACCAACGGAAAAACGACTGTAGCCACGTTATTGTATAAATTATTTCAGAATGCCGGTTATAAATCAGGATTGTTGTCAACCGTAAAAATTTTAGTCGATACCAAACAATATGAAGCCACACATACCACGCCAAATTCTGTGGCCATAAATTCTTATTTGAATGAGATGGTTGAATTGGGAGTAGATTATTGTTTTATGGAAGTGAGTTCCCATGGAATTCATCAAAAAAGAACGGAAGGATTGCAATTTGCCGGTGGCGTATTTACCAATTTGACTCACGACCATTTAGATTATCATAAAACATTTTCAGCATACAGGGATGTAAAAAAATCGTTTTTTGACGCCTTGCCAAAAACAGCTTTTGCATTGGTAAATATCGATGATAAAAACGGATTGGTAATGTTTCAAAATACAGAGGCAAAAACACAGTCGTACGCCTTAAAAACAATGGCCGATTTTAAGGCTAAAATAATTGAAAACCAATTTTCCGGTTTGGTGCTCAATATCAACAACAATGAAGTTTACACCAAATTAATCGGACGGTTTAACGCCTATAATTTACTCGCTGTTTATGGAGTTTCTATCCTATTGGGCTTGGATTCGACAGAAGCGTTGCGACATTTAAGCAAGCTGGAAAATGTAACCGGCAGATTTCAATATTTTATTTCTAAAGGTGGCGTAACCGCAATTGTGGATTATGCACATACGCCAGATGCCTTAAAAAATGTGTTGGAAACCATCAATGAAATCAGAAAGGGAAACGAACAGGTAATTACCGTTGTGGGATGCGGTGGCAATCGAGACAAAGCGAAACGTCCTGTTATGGGACGAATCGCCTCTCAATTAAGCACGCAAGTATTGGTGACTTCCGACAATCCGAGAAATGAAGATCCGCAAACAATCATAGAAGAAATTGAGGCGGGAATTGAACCACAAAATTTAAAAAAATCAATATCAATTTTAGATAGGGAACAAGCCATAAAAACAGCTTCAAAACTGGCTAAAAAAGGCGACATCATTCTAATTGCCGGAAAAGGTCATGAAACGTATCAGGAAATTCAAGGGAAAAGATCTCATTTTGATGATTATGAGCAGATTACAAAACAGTTAAACCTCATAGAAAATTAATAGTATGTTATATTACTTATTTGAATATTTGGATAAACATTACGATTTAATCGGCGCAGGATTATTTCAATACATCTCGTTTCGCTCCGCTATGGCATTCATCGTTTCTTTACTGTTTTCTACCATATACGGAAAAAAAATCATCAACTATTTGCAATTAAAACAAGTGGGTGAATCTGTAAGAGATTTAGGGTTGGAAGGGCAAGTTGAAAAAGCGGGCACGCCAACAATGGGCGGTGTCATTATTATTTCGGCAACGCTGATTCCTGTAATTTTATTTGCGCAAATAGACAATGTGTATATCGTATTGTTAGTGGTCACTACTTTATGGATGGGAACAATTGGTTTTGTGGATGATTATATTAAAATATTTAAAAAAGATAAATCCGGATTAAAAGGAAGGTTCAAAATTTTGGGACAGATTACCTTGGGAATTTTTGTGGGCGCAATGCTTTATTTTCATCCTAGTGTAACGACGAAAGAAAAACTGCCGATAAAGTATCAATATACCACAGAACAAGGAGTGCAAATATTGTTTGCTGATGCCAAAAAATCGACAAAAACAACTATTCCTTTTGTAAAAAATAACGAATTGGATTATGCATCTGCCTTGGCTTTTTTAGGCAAAGGATATAAGAAATATGCCTGGTTAATTTTTATTCCAATTGTTATTTTCATAATAACGGCAGTTTCAAATGGAGCCAATTTATCTGATGGAATCGACGGATTGGCGGCGGGTTCATCGGCCATAATTGTATTGACTCTGGGAATTTTTGCTTGGGTTTCGGGGAACATCATTTTTGCCAATTATTTGGACGTGATGTACATTCCAAATTCGGGTGAAATGACCATATTTATCGCCGCTTTTGTGGGCGCATTAATCGGATTTTTATGGTACAATACATTTCCTGCACAAGTTTTTATGGGTGATACAGGAAGTTTAACCATAGGCGCCGTAATTGCTGTTTTGGCTATTGCCGTGCGAAAGGAATTGCTCATTCCAATATTGGCGGGCGTCTTTTTAGTGGAAAATTTATCGGTAGTGCTGCAGGTGAGTTATTTTAAATACACCAAGAAGAGATTTGGGGAAGGAAGACGAATTTTTAAAATGGCGCCTTTGCACCACCATTTTCAAAAATCAGGTTATCATGAAAGCAAAATTGTGACAAGATTCTGGATTGTAGGAATCATGTTGTCGGTGTTGGCCATTGTAACGCTAAAGTTAAGGTAAATGGATTTTAGATTTACGATTTACGATTTTAGAATTAACAAATGCTATGAAAGAAGTTTTAAAGGAAAGAACAAAAAAGTTTGCAATTGAATGTTGGAGACTTTGTGCCAAATATGATAGAGGAAGAGAATATGATTCTTTTTGCAAACAATTAATACGATGCTCAAGTTCAGTAGGCGCTAATTATAGAGCGGCTTGTAGGGCAAAATCTACAGCCGATTTTATAAATAAATTAAAGATAGTTGAAGAAGAAACAGATGAGAGTATGTATTTATTGGAAATTTTAAAGGAGATAACTAATAAGAATCACCACGAAATAAAAATATTATATACGGAAGCAAACGAATTATTATCAATTGTGGTAGCATCAATAAAAACAATTAGAAATAAAGAGGTCGTCGATAATGGAAATAAAAAAAAATCATAAATCGTCAATCGTCAATCGTAAGTTGGTTGTTCTTGGTGCAGGAGAAAGCGGCGTTGGAACCGCTATTTTGGGGAAACAAAAAGGTTATGAAGTCTTTGTTTCAGACCAAGGGATAATTGCTGAAAAATATAAAAAAGTTCTTTTAAATAATGACATTCTGTTTGAAGAAGGAAAACATACGGAATCTAAAATACTAGATGCCGATGTTGTGATGAAAAGTCCGGGAATTCCAGATAAAGTTGCCTTGGTAAAACAATTGAAAAGCAAGGGTATTCCTGTTATTTCTGAAATAGAGTTTGCTTCAAAATATACCAATGCAGTTATTGTCGGAATTACTGGTTCAAACGGAAAAACGACCACAACAATGTTAGTTAACCATATTTTGAAAAAGGCAAAGCTTCATGTTGGAATGGGAGGAAATATCGGTAAAAGTTTTGCGCAACAGGTGGCCGAAAATAAGTTTGATATCCAAGTATTGGAGCTGAGTAGTTTTCAGTTGGACGGCATTGTAGATTTTGCGCCACATATTGCAATTATCACAAATATTACGCCTGATCATTTGGACAGATATGACTATAAATTTGAAAATTATATCCATTCAAAATTCAGAATAACCGAAAATCAGACCGAAAATGATTTTTTGATTTATGATTATGATGATGCCGTGATTTCAGATTGGTTTAAAAATAATAAAACAAAAGCGACATTGTTGCCTTTTTCAATAGAAAAAGAATTGGGACAAGGTGTTTATTTAAAAAATGAAAATATAATAATTAAATATAAAACAGAAGAAACACTCATGAATATTTCAACTTTAGCTTTAAAAGGAAAACACAATTTAAAAAATGCGATGGGTGCGTCTATGGCCACTTCGTTATTAAATGTTCGAAATGTCACGATAAGGGAAAGTCTGGAAGATTTTGAAGGTGCTGAACACCGATTGGAGATGGTGTTAAAAATTAATGGTGTGCAATATATCAACGATTCCAAGGCAACAAATGTTAATGCGACATTTTATGCATTAGGCTGTGTAAAAGCGCCGATTGTATGGATTGTTGGGGGGGTTGATAAAGGAAATGATTACTTGGATTTAATGCCTATGGTTAGGGAAAAAGTAAAGGCAATTATTTGTTTGGGATTGGATAACCAGAAAATAATACAAACTTTTAGCAATGTGGTTGATTTAATCGTAGAAACTGCCGGGGCTGAAGAAGCTGTAAAAGTAGCCTACAAAATTGCTGAAAAAGGAGATTCCGTATTGTTGTCTCCGGCTTGTGCAAGTTTTGATTTGTTTGAAGATTATGAAGATAGGGGAAATAAATTTAAAGAAGCTGTTAGGGCATTGTAAATAAAATGAGCATAACAAATTTTGATACACAGAGGAATGATTAATGGCGAACAGCATCTGTTCCATTAAAAAATAAAATTTAACAGATGAAACGAGCATAACAAATTTTGATACACAAAAGAATGATTAATGGCGAACTGCAGCTGTTACTGCTAAAAAATAAAGTTTAACAGATGAAAAACATCCTTAAAAATATAGAAGGCGATAAGGCAATTTGGGCAATTGTTACCATCATGGCAATTTTGTCGTTTATGCCGGTATATAGCGCAAGCACCAATTTGGTTTATGGAACCAATGTGGGTACGCCTTTCTATTATTTATTTAAGCATGTTGTTTTATTGGTCCTTGGATTCTTAATTATTTATGGGGTTCACAAAATTCCGTTTAGATATTTTAGCGGAGGTTCAGTATTAATGTTGCCATTGGTAATTTTGTTGCTTATTTATACATTATCTCAGGGAACCACAATTGGTGGTTCAAATGCCAGTAGGTGGATTGAAATTCCATTTATTGGTGTTGGTTTTCAAACATCTACCTTGGCGGTTTTGGTATTAATGATTTATGTTTCTCGTTATTTAGCCCGAAAAAAGGAAAGCGAAATTACTTTTAAAGAAAGTATTTGGCAATTATGGCTGCCAATAGCCGTAACGCTGGCATTAATTTTACCGGCAAATTTTTCAACTACTGCAATCGCTTTTTTAATGATATTAATGCTGGCATTTATTGGAGGTTATCCAATAAAATATTTGGCGAGCGTAGTGGGAATAGGCATTGTATTTTTAGCTGTGTTTGTTTTGACGGCAAAAGCGGTTCCTGGATTTTTGCCAAATAGGGTGGATACATGGATTAGCAGGGTTGAAAACTTCTCTAATCCGAGTGCCGAAGAAGGTTATCAGGTAGAAAAAGCTAAAATTGCCATCGCAACAGGTGGTTTGCAAGGCAGAGGTCCGGGAAAAAGTATTCAAAAAAACTTTTTGCCGCAATCTTCCTCAGATTTTATTTACGCCATTATTGTTGAAGAATATGGATTATTAGGCGCTTTAGCGGTTATGTTAATGTATTTTATGTTGCTGTTTCGCATTGTGATTGCCGCAAAAAAAGCGAGAAGCGTCTTTGCCACGCTGCTCATTATTGGCGTTGGTTTGCCCATTATTTTTCAGGCAATGATCAATATGGCGGTAGCCGTTAATTTATTTCCGGTAACCGGACAAACATTGCCGTTGATCAGCAGTGGAGGAACTTCTATTTGGATGACTTGTTTTGCCATAGGAATTATTTTAAGCGTTACCGCTGAAAAAGAAATAGACCCAGATTTAGCCAATGAAGATAACCCATTAAATGTATTACATGAAGCAATCGGTTAACATCATATTAAGTGGAGGCGGCACGGGCGGGCATATTTATCCGGCAATTGCCATTGCCAATGAATTGAGGATAAGATATCCTGAAGCCAATTTTTTGTTTGTTGGTGCAAAAGATAAAATGGAGATGGAAAAAATTCCGGAAGCGGGATATACCATAAAAGGATTGTGGATTTCAGGTATTCAACGACAATTTATTTTAAAAAATTTCTCATTTCCTTTTAAATTGGTGAGCAGTTTGTCTAAAGCATATAGAATTATTAAGGATTTTAAGCCGGATATCGTGATTGGTACTGGCGGTTTTGCCAGCGGACCAACATTATATGTAGCAAGTAATCTAAGAATAAAAACACTGATTCAGGAGCAAAACTCTTATCCGGGAATTACCAATAAACTATTGGCGAAAAGAGTTAATAAAATTTGTGTGGCTTACGATGGATTGGAACGCTTTTTTCCTGTAAACAAAATTGTTAAAACAGGAAATCCAGTACGTCAGGATTTACTCGAGATTACAGGGAAAAGTGAAGAAGCCAAAAAGTATTTCAATTTAAAAGGAGATAAAAAAACACTTTTGATTGTTGGCGGAAGTTTAGGTGCCAGAGCCATAAATAACCTAATTGAAAAACAAATAGATTGGTTGGTTTCCAAAAATTTGCAGGTGATATGGCAAACTGGGAAATTGTACTATGATGAATTTAAAAAATATGACAGTTTAGAAGGTGTTCAAACGCATGCTTTTTTGAACAGGATGGATTTAACCTATGCCGCTGCCGATTTTATCATTAGCCGTGCAGGCGCTGGTTCAATTTCAGAATTGTGCATTGTTGGAAAACCGGTTATTTTTATTCCTTCGCCAAATGTGGCCGAAGACCATCAGACTAAAAATGCTTTGGCGGTTGTGAATAGCAATGCGGCCTTGTTGTTGAAAGAATCTGAATTAAACATGTTTCAGCCAAATATTGAAACGTTGTTGGAGAACGAAGAATTGCAGCAGGTTTTAAGCAAAAACATTAAAAAATTGGCATTGCCAAATGCCACAAAAGACATTGTTGAAGAGATTGTAAAATTAATAAATAAGTAATAGAGTTGAATTTAGAGCGCATACATAATGTTTATTTTGTTGGTATCGGAGGCATCGGTATGAGCGCTATTGCAAATTATTTTAAAAGCAATGGCAAAAACGTTGCGGGTTATGATCGGGTTTCAACAAAAATTTCTGACGCGCTTCAACAGCAGGGAATCGCTGTTCATTTTGAAGATTCTGTTGATTTAATTCCATCCGAATTTAAAGACAACCAGCAAGCCATTGTGGTTTATACGCCAGCAATTCCGAAGAATAATTTGGAATTGAACTACTTTTTAGAACATCATTTTACCGTTTTAAAGCGATCTGAAATATTGGGAGAAATTACCAAAAACACATTTTGTCTGGCCGTTGCCGGCACGCATGGCAAAACAACAACGTCCACAATGTTGGGGCATATTTTAAAAGAAGCCGGGGTAAATGCCACTTCATTTTTAGGGGGAATCTCAGAAAATTACAAGTCGAATCTAATTTTTGGGGGCGACGAAATTTCTGTGGTGGAAGCCGATGAATTTGACCGATCATTTTTAAAATTGTCGCCAAATATTGCCTGCATTACCTCAATGGATGCGGATCATTTGGATATTTATGGAGAAAAGGCCGAGTTGGAAAAATCATTTAAGGATTTTGCCGATAAAGTTTCACAAACATTGATTATAAGAAAAGGATTGCCATTAAGTGGAAAAACATTTGGCATTGAAGAAGGTGCCGATTACGATGCGAAAAATATAAAAGTTAAAGAAGGCACTTACATTTTTGATGTAAAAACACCTACGGAAACTATTGAAAATATAAAGATTAACCTACCGGGTAAACACAATGTGCTAAATGCGGTGGCGGCTTTGGCAATGGCTAATATTTTTGGGGTCTCACTCCAGGCCATTGCTGAAGCTTTACTAACTTTTAAGGGAATTGAAAGACGATTTTCCTATAAAATTAAAACAGATGATTTGGTGCTGATTGATGATTATGCGCACCATCCGACGGAAATTAATGCGGTAGTGGATTCCGTTCGGGAAATGTATCCCACAAAAAAAATTGCGGGAATTTTTCAACCGCATTTATTCAGCAGAACAAGAGATTTTATAGATGATTTTGCCACTAGTTTATCTCGTTTTGACGAATTGATTTTATTGGATATTTATCCGGCAAGGGAATTGCCGATTGAAGGCATAACTTCGGCTTGGCTGTTGGATAAAATTACCGTAGAGAAGAAACAAATTTCTTCAAAAGAGGATTTGGTTGAAAATGTATTAAATCTTGATTCACAAGTAATTGTGATGATTGGTGCCGGAGATATTGGCGAATTGGTGGGTGTAATTAAAAATGCGTTGAGCCATGAGAATTAATTGGAATTATATCATAGGAATTTGTTTGGTGTCGTTGGCGGTGTTTTTATATGGTTTTTCAAACCTGAAAAACAGCAGCCTAAAAGTAGCGGATGTTTCCATTGAATTTGAGCAAGGAGACAACCTTTTTATGGATTATCAAATGGTTAATAAATTGTTAATACAAAATGGCGGAACAGTTAGAAATCTAACTAAATCTGTTATAGATTTACATAATTTGGAAGCAAATATACAATCACATCCCATGGTTGAAAATGCTTCGGTTTTTTTAACGGTTGATGGTTTTCTTAAAGCTAGAATTAAGCAGCGGACTCCTATTGCAAGAGTGGTCATTAACAAGAAAAGTTATTACATTGACAAACAGGCGAAATCAATGCCATTATCAGAGAATTTTTCAGCCAGGGTGGTTTTGATTTCGGGTGCTGTTAAGGAAGTTAATAATGTGGAAATTCAACAATTGGTGAGCGCGATTTTGAATGATGAATTTTTAAAAGAACAAATTATTGGGGTTGAAATAAAACCGAAAAATGAGTATGTTTTGGACACAAGAGTTGGTGATCAGAAAATAATTTTGGGAAAAATTGAAGATTTGAAGCAGAAGTTGAAAAATCTCGATTCGTTTTATATAAAAACAATGGCGGATAGTACAATTTATAAGTACGATTCAATTAATTTAAAATACAACATGCAAGTTGTGTGCACAAATAAAGTAGATTATGGAAAATGATGATATTTCGGTAGGATTGGATATAGGGACAACTAAAATTGTCGCTATGATTGGTCGCAGAAATGAGTATGGGAAAATTGAGTTGTTGGGTATTGGGGAAGCCAAAAGTTTGGGTGTGCACCGTGGCGTGGTAAATAATATTACGCAAACAATACAATCTATACAAAGGGCTGTTGATGAGGCGATCGCGGTTTCCGGAATTAAAATTACAGACGCTGTTGTTGGTATCGCCGGACAACATATCCGAAGTTTACAACACAGCGATTATATAACAAGGCCAAATTCTGAAGAAGTTATCAGCGAGGAAGATTTGGAAAAGTTAGAGAAGCAAGTATATAAATTGGTGATGCTTCCTGGCGAAGAAATTATTCACGTGCTTCCCCAAGAATTTAAAGTTGATGGCCAGGCTGAAATTACCCAACCAGTTGGGATGTATGGAGGCAGGTTAGAAGCCAATTTTCATGTGGTTGTAGGGCAGATTTCTTCCATCAGAAATGTTGGAAGATGCATTAAGAGTGCCGGATTAAATTTGGCGGGAATTACCTTGGAGCCTTTGGCCTCGGCAGAAGCTGTTTTAAGTGCAGAAGAGAAGGAAGCCGGAGTGGCATTGATTGATATAGGTGGCGGAACAACGGATTTGGCTATTTTTAAAAATGGAATTATACGCCATACCGCCGTAATTCCTTTTGGGGGGAACGTAATTACGGAAGATATTAAAGAAGGCTGTTCCATTATTGAAAAGCAGGCCGAATTGTTGAAAACCAAATTTGGATCGGCGTGGCCAGGCGAAAATAAAGACAACGAAATTGTTTCAATTCCGGGATTACGGGGCAGAGACCCTAAAGAAATAACGCTGAAAAATCTTTCTAAAATTATTCATGCAAGGACCGTTGAAATTATTGAACAGGTATTTCTGGAAATTAAAAATTACGGCCATGAGGAACCTAAGAAAAAATTAATAGCTGGAATCGTTTTAACAGGAGGAGGAGCAGAATTAAAACATATAAAACAGCTGGTTGAGTATATTACAGGAATGGATACAAGAATTGGATATCCTAATGAAAATTTGGCAGGGGATTCTGATGAAAGTCTATCAAGCCCACAATATGCAACGGCGGTCGGACTTTTAATGAACGGATTGAATAAAATTGAGAAAGCGAAAAAAGCCAAATCAATGCAACAGCACGCTCATGATGAATCTAAAACTGAGGATGCTAAAAAGGAGGATACAATTAAGGAAGAATATAAAGAACCTAAAAAATCCATTTTTGAAAAATGGGGTGATAAATTCAGGGACTTTTTAGACAATGCCGAGTAATCAAGAAAAAATTAATAAAGAATAATCCAATAAATAAATATTATGAGCAGTTCAGATTTTAGCAACATTTCATTCGATTTACCAAAAAATCAGTCCAATGTTATAAAAGTTATTGGAGTTGGAGGAGGCGGCAGCAATGCCGTAAACCATATGTATTTGCAAGGAATCGACGGGGTTGATTTTGTAATTTGCAATACCGACGCCCAGGCATTGCAAAACAGTCCGATACCAACAAAGATTCAATTGGGGGTTTCATTAACCGAAGGATTGGGCGCAGGGGCAAACCCGGAAGTTGGGGAACAGGCTGCAATGGAGAGCATTCAGGAAATTAAACAAATGTTATCTTCCAACTCCAAAATGGTGTTTATCACTGTTGGAATGGGTGGAGGTACAGGAACTGGCGCAGCGCCAGTAATTGCAAAGGTTGCACGGGAGTTAGATTTACTTACGATTGGCATTGTGACCATTCCTTTCAATTTTGAAGGAAAAATGCGTAATGACCAGGCCTATAAAGGGATTGATAAATTGCGTGAGTATGTTGATTCTTTAGTTGTTATTAACAATAACAAATTAAGGGAAGTATATGGAAATCTTGGGTTTAAAGCCGGATTTTCCAAAGCCGATGAAGTGCTGTCAACTGCCGCTCGAGGAATAGCGGAAGTAATTACGCACCACTACACCCAAAACATCGACTTAAAAGATGCCAAAACGGTTCTTTCAAATAGCGGAACGGCCATTATGGGTTCTGCAAGTGCATCTGGAGAAAACAGGTCAGAAATTGCGATTTCCAAAGCTTTGGATTCTCCCTTGTTAAATGACAATAAAATCACCGGCGCCAAAAATGTATTGTTGTTAATTGTTTCGGGATCGGAAGAAATTACAATTGATGAAATAGGCGAAATAAACGATTATATTCAGGCAGAAGCCAAGTCTAACGTAAATATTATTATGGGTGTTGGTGAAGATGAATCGTTGGGAAATGCCATTTCAGTAACGATTGTCGCCACGGGCTTTAATAAAGACCAACAACATGAAATTTCAAATACCGAAGCCAAAAAAATAATTCATACGCTTAATGATGAGCAAGAGGCGACTTTCGATTTTACTGAAAAACGGATTATTAAGGAACCTTCAATGAATCAAATCAGTAAGCCAGATTTAAAAATAACCACTCAAAAACCAATTATTGAAGATAAAATAATATTTGATTTGGACGATGAAATTGAAGATGACTTCGAAATCATTTCAACTACAGAATTCATCAAAAATATTGAAGTGATTCATGAAGAAATTGCTTTT
>DAIQBF010000055.1:0-14729 GCA_036781305.1 Lutibacter sp. | reverse complement strand
TAATCTCAAATCAAACTCCCTTTCCAAAGGAAAGGGCTGGGGTTAGGAAATACTAATCCGTCGTAAAATTCCAAATCTGGCCTATTGTTTGTCCGCCCTGATTATCATTCACCACCACTTTCCAGTAATAGGTTGTTGAAGGGGATACGGTTTTATTTAAGATTGAAGTGCTCTGATTTGTAGAAATGACATTCGTTGGCAATTCGGTAGTTCCAAAATACACATCATAAGTTAAAGAATCTGAAGTATCCACATCACTTGCCGTCCATTGTAAGTTTACTGTCGCTCCTGTTTGCACCGAATTTAATGCCGGGCTCACAAGTTCTGGTGAAAATGGAAGGTGGTTAGTGACGCCAAGGCCATAAGTATAAAACTTAAATACTGAAGAATAAGCACTGCTGGCTTCTCCATCCGTCGCTTTTACCCGCCAATAATAGGCAACATCTTCTTCCAAAGGCACCGATTGGGTTGTGGACTGACTATTAAACGTTTGTTTATCCAATGTAAACGCGCTGTTTTTTGCCACTTCTATTTGATACGTTATCACATCGCCATCCAGATCAACGGAGGCATTCCACTGACAAGTAACGGGATTGTCTATACATAATAGATTATTGGTTGGCGAAACCAAACTCGGTGTGCTAGGTGCAGTGTTTACCGGTACAGGATTGTCTCCGCCGCCACCGCCGCACGACCATAAACTTACACTTATTGCTATGATATATATAAATTTTTTCATGGGAATTATTGTTTGATAATTTTAATGGAAACTGGCTGATCCAATAACACTTTTGCAATATATACCCCTGTTGGTTTGTTCTCCAAACTTAACTGCACTTTTCCGTAAACAATCGGATAAGTTTTTACAGAAATCAATTGTGAAAGAATGGAATACAATTCAACAACAACTTCTTTTTGAGATGATGGTACCGTAACTTCAAAAGTGTCTTGGGTTGGATTTGGATAGGCGAAAATACCCCCAAAACCTTCAATGGTTTTTGAATAAATGCCTTCGCAGGAAACTGCCGTCTTAACTTCCAAAACATCGCCGCCTTTTACATCAACAGAAAATATTGGCGCGTAAGTTTCAAATTGTCCCTGCCCGTTTACAAACACCGTAAATGGCGCAGTTCCTTGTTCCATTTCAACGGAAGCTTTGCCTGATACAACATTTGCTTTTCCAGAAACCTTTGTTCCTGCATCAACTTTTACCACATAACATTGCTGATAGGTTTCTCCAGTGACGCCAATACAGACATTGTAAGTTCCAGGAGCCAGATTTGCAGAGGTATAAGTTGTTGCTGTAGTGAAATTATATGGGGCGTTATTAATTGTTAGGGTATAGTTTAAAACTGAAACCGCTGTAATTTTAATCTGCCCATTGTTTTTGCCTACGCAGGTTTCACTGATTACTTCCACCGTAAAATTGTTGGAAGGCAAAGTGAAAATTGGGCAACCCGTGCTGTTTACATTTGTTCCCGGAAATGTGTTCGGACATAAGTCTATGGTATCTGCAACGCCGTCACCATCGCTGTCGTCTAAAGCTGTTCCGCCTCTTGGATCCAGTAATTTTACGGTGGAATATAGTTTGTATTCCCCAGGGTTCAACGTGATTGCTGTTGAAGTATTGGTGATGATTTTTTCTTCACCCGTAAAATATTCATACCAAGTTCCTGTTTTTGAAAATTGAACAGTAATCGATTTTGAAGCAATATCAAAATTTCCAGCTATAGCAACATCCATACTGGCGTGTTTTAAAAGAATGGATTTAGTTAAGGTTCCAACGTTTAAGGTAAAATCGGCGGTGCTAAAAACGGGTTGTTGTTTCTTAAATTCAATCAGTGTTGCCCAGATATTGTATAGTTGTTTTCTGTTGGCATCATCAAAATATTCCCAATGAATTGGTTTTCTGCCAACTCTTCCATTTTCATCGATACTAATATCATAACCCAACTCTCCAAATTGCCATATCATTTTTGGTCCGGGAATGGTAAAAAAGAACAATCCTGCAAGTTCTTGTCGAGACAAAGCGGTGTTCAAATCTTTAACATTGTAAGTGGCATTGCTGTTTCCAAATTGAAGATTTTTATACATCAATCGTTCTTCATCATGGCTTTCCATATAGCCAACAACATTTGATTGGCTCCAGCCTCTTTTTTTGTAGGAAATCCAAGATAAATCGGTTTCGGTTGTCCATCCCATGGTGTTTTGGTTGTAATTATTATTCATATTTCCCCAAAGCAGGATGCCATAATTTGCCAATACAGTTTCTTCAGAATTGTCTGCTAAATGTTCAAAAATAACATACGGCTTGTTGGCAGGATTGTTACTCCAAACATGGTCGGCATAATTTTTTAGGATTGTAATTCTTGAAGCATCATAATCGCTTCCCCAACTACCCACTCCGTATGGTGTATTTGAAAACCCTTTGGTGAAGTCAAATCTAAATCCATCAATTTTATATTCAGTGAGCCAATACGTTAAAACATCCTTAAAGAAAGAAGTTGTATAAGATGATTCATGGTTAAAATCGTAACCCCATTGTGCGTCTGGGTTTGCAAAATTGCTTTGTTGGTTGTACCAAGGATTGTCTGCAGCCGGCCTGTTGTTTGTGCTGTCCCAATACATTTGCAAAAGGGGCGATTGTCCGTATGAATGGTTAAAAACAACATCTGTTAATACCGCAATTCCACGTTGATGACAGGCATCCACAAATTTTTTAAAATCGTTTTTGGTTCCATAAGCTTTGTCTAAAGCCATATACAAGGCCGGATTGTAACCCCAGCTGTCATTTCCTTCAAATTCATTTATAGGCATCAATTCAATGGCATTTACGCCTAAGGAAGCCAAATAATCTAATTTTGTGATGGCTTCATCAAAAGAAGAACTTGCCGTAAAATCTCTGATCAACAATTCATAAATAATTAAATTGCTTTTTGATGGTTTTGTGAAATTGGTTGAGGTCCAGACATAATTTTCCTGATTTATTTTGAAGGTTGACACATAGCCAGTAGTTAGATTTGTGGGATAGGCTTTTAAATTCGGATAGTTGCTGCTTGAAATATATTGGTCATTTTGAGGATCCAATATTTTTTCTGAATAAGGATCTGCCACCTTTATAGTGTAATCTATTAAATATTGGTAAGCATATTCAATATTTGGATCTAAACCGGTAACAGTTATCCAAAATAAATCTGGATTTGTAGTGTCTTTGTATAATTGATGTGTATCGCTCAGTTTCCAATCGTTAAAATCTCCAATTAAATTAATTGCGGATTTATTTGGGGCTTCAATAACAAAAGTTATAGAATTATCAGGATTTACAGTTATTCCTTTTTTTGTTGTAGGAATAGCAAAACTTTGTGTTGGGGATTTTATATAGATAGAAATTTCGGTTTCTTTAGTTTCTGTTGAAGTTGTAGCTATTGCTTTTATTGTGTGATATCCAGTTGTTGAAAGAGCAAGAGAACTTGAAATGGTAGTTGAATTTAAAGCAGTTTGTTGAGTGCTGCCATCAATAAGAAGTTGTAAATCAGCTGAAATAGAAGAAATAGCTGTAATATTTATGCTTTCGTTTAAATCAAATGCACTGTTATTTATAGGATTTGTAATTGATATGTTTAAGCCTTCTTCATAAATTTTTATAAAATAATCCGGTCTAGTTTGTTTTGACCCATCAGCTGAGCGAAATACAACAGCAATATCGGTTACAGTTTCTCCGCTTGTTACATTATAAAATGTGGGAATATCGGGTGTTATTTTAAATTGGTAGGTATTTGTGGAGATTCTTGAAAGTTTTGCTTTTTCTATGTTATTGCCCCAATCAGCGATGACATATTTCCAATCGGTATTACTTGTAGATTGTGATGTCAATAAACCAGTATGCGCATATACATCACCAGTATATCCTTCTAATTCTGTTCCGGCAGCATCAAGGGTTATGGTAATTTCCCCAATGGTTGTCGGTAAGGTAGGAGAAGTTGTTACTTGGGCATAAAGCGATAATGATATAAAACAAAAAAGAAAAAAGCTGAGTTTTTTCATGCTATTTAAAATTAAAATTTAAGTAAAAAAGGCTGCTGACACAGCAGCCTTTTTCTAAAATTATTATTGTAAAATTACAGTAAAGTTTCCATTGTTAAAATCGACTGTAATTTTATATGATCCATCCGTAGCAACTGATAAATTTTGCTCGTCATTTTGCAATAATGTGTTAGGAATTAATCCATTTTCCCCAAAATCACCATCCCAAGATCCTTGTGTTGGCAAAAATTTAAAGCCATTGCCGGCACTTAAGTTTAATGTAATAGAGAAAACACCGGGGCTTACATTTGTAAGTTGATTTGCTGTTCCATTGTTCCAGCCATTGTGATCACCAACCAAATATAAATTTGTCGGAATCGCACTAATTTTTTATTTTTTTTAACTCAAGGTGTTAAAGTTAACGGCAATAATATATTTACCTGCTCCATAGCCAGATAAGTTTACTTCTCCGTCTTGAATAATTCGACCTGCATTAGCGGCATCTGCACCCCAATCTCCATCAAAACTTGCATTGGTTGGCAAAAACTTAAATTCAGCTCCGTCTGCAAGATCAACAGTTAATGAATAAATACCAAGACTAGCTTCACTCATTGGAAGGGAAGCCCCAGTATTCCATCCAGGGTCTGTAATATTACCCACCATAAATAAATTATTTACTGAAGTTACTTTGTAGGTTAAAGTATTATAATCTACAGTAACTAAATATTTACCGGCTTCATAACCTGTTAAGTTTTGTTCCCCATCTTGAATAATGTGACCTGGGTTAGCTGGGTCTTCACCCCAATCACCATCATAACCGGTATTCGTTGGAATAAATTTAAATCCGTCAGCGGCTCCTTGAAGCTCAATAACCAAAGCAAAAACGCCTTCGCTAACTAAATTCATTTCAGGGGAAATTGCTGGATTCCAAGCCGGATTTGTATTGTTACCTACAACATAAAGGTTATCAGGTATTGTTACTTCCACTAATGTAATAGATTTTACATTGGTGTCGATAAAAATATCCCAAGGGCCTTCAGCACCCGTAAACTTGAAATTCATTTTGTCATCATTTGCATTCTCTAATATAGGATCGATTGTATATCCATCAGATTCAAAATACTCATAATTGTAGCTGACATTTGTATCAGCCGGCTGAGCAAAAAACCTGAATGTATTTTGAGTTAAATTTAATCTTCCTTTATAAACACCATCAGCGATTGCGATCATAACATCTTCATTTAAAGCAGTCCCACTTACGGCCAATTCATTTGTTAAACCGGAAAAATAAGGATTTACAGTTAGTGGAATTGGCTGTGAATATGCTTTGGCGATGGAAGCTCCCAGGATGCTTTCAACCCTAATTTCCAGACTGTTTACATCTTCAAAATTAATTGACAGCGGAGATGCTATTGCAAATAAGTTACTGCTTATTTTATTGACAGCTTTATTTAAATCACCAAACGTTAATGCACGTGAGAGTTCTGAAGTCCCTTCTTGGGCCAAAGGAATTGTAACCGCTGTTGTGAAATCATTGCCTGCAACATCCAGTTGCAAGTAGTACATGATAGCGCCATCATTATCACCGGTTGCCTTTGACCAAGTAAATGTTACTGCATCTGCCGCTTCATTGCCTTGGACCAAATCGGTAGTTCTTGTTATTTCGAATGTATTTGCGGCTGGCGCATCTAACTCCGCAGCAATTAGTTCTGCTTCAGAAGCTTCTAATGTGTTAATGGTTACTTCATCTGGATCACAGGCGACAGTAACTGCAAATACAGCTATTAGTATATAAATTAATTTTTTCATATTATATGTTTTATTTTAAATATTAAATACCAGTAACAACAGCATCACCTTTAAAACCAATTTTAAGTGTAATTGATGCACTTCCGGCACTAACGCCAAAGTTTCCGTCACCTTCATCCCAGGCGTTTAAATTTGTTCCAACATTGAATTTCCAGTCTTCTCCAGCACCAAAAACTGCGTTGGATAACGATTTAGAACGGAATTTAACTTCACCGTCAGTTAAGCTTAAAGCGATTTCCCAAGTATTTGTGTTATAGTCGTAAGTCATAGGCGTTTCTCCATCCCAAGCATTAGGTGTGGCGTTACCAATAACTCCCCACTTCATTTTAACCAATTTGTAAGTTAAATTATCAATATCAACTTGGATGTAGTATTGCCCTTCCTCTAAAATTTCAATATTTCCGCTATCACTACTATTCATTAAATTCCCATCTTGTGCGCCATCAATTACACCATAGTTTCCCACCACATTGTCCCAAACAGCTTGGTTTGAAATAAATTTAAAGATATCACCGGCAGTTGCTTTTACATAAGCTTCAAAAACTTTTGTTGTTCCATCACCAATGTATCTCATTTCCAAACCTTGCTCTGGATTCCAATTACTTTTGCCATAATATGATTGAACGGAGCCTGCTATAAATAATTGCGGCTCAATTACAACAATTTTTTCATAGGCATTTACTTTGATAGTGATTGGCGCTGAAAAGCTTTTATCTTTAGAAATATCGGCCACGCTAACAACTCTTATGTCAAACTCAGTAGCAGTTGAAAAGTCAACTTTTAATGCAGAACCTGATGTGACAAGTTGTGTGTTAATTGCATTTACGGCCATGTTTAAGTCGTTATTGCTAATTTCTTTAGATAATTCGGTAGTTCCTTGGCTGCTTAAAGGTGCATAAACACCATTTTTAAAGTTATTTCCTTTGATGTCCATTTCAAGAAAATAAAGTATGGAACCATTATAATTTCCCGTTACCTTAGTCCAAGTAAAAGTTGTCGCTATATCATTTTCGTTTCCAACAACAACATCTGTGGTTTCCGTAATTTCAAAGTTGATCACGTTAGGTGTATTTAACACTGCAATACCTTCAACAGTTTCAGCCGGAAAAATATCGATATCCGCATCATCATCCTCGCAAGACCAAATACTTATAGATAAAAGTAATATTAGTATAAATTTTAATTTTTTCATTTTAATATGGTTTTAATTAGTATCCTGGGTTTTGAGGCAATAAATTATCATTTGCATTGATAGCAAATTGCGGAACTGGAAAAATGTTTCGTGTGTTTGCGGATGTATTTTTCTCCCACCAAGACTCATTAAATTTACCAAATCGAATTAGATCTTGCCTTCTGGTGCCTTCCCACAATAACTCTCTTCCTCTTTCATTTAAGATGTCTTGCAACGAGTAGTTCCCTGTAATGGTTGCGTTTGCCCTTAATTTAATTTCATTTACCAATATATCTCCAGAACCATTTCCATTTAAACGAACCTGGGCTTCAGCCTTCATTAATAAAATGTCTGCCAATCTAAAAAGTGCGAAATCATTGCTTAAATTTCCTTTTGCCCCTTCTTTAATCTCCCATTTGGCTACACGAACACCAGAATTACGAATCTGATTTAAGCTATATGTATTAGCGTCGATTAATAAAGCAGGTAAATTGGGAGTTAAAATTAAATTTACGCCAGCAACGTCATCAATAATCTCACTGCCATCTTTTGCATATTGTTGTCCAACTAAAAGTCCTTTAATTCTTAAATCTGAGCTCGCAAATAAATTATACGTACTTTCTAATATTGCAAAACCATTCCAAGGTTGAACACTCATCTTAAACGTTTGTTGCGATAAATAATGCAAAGTTCTCATGTGAAGATTAAATCCTGTAAATTTATTTTCATCATAAGCAATTGTAAAGATGTTTTCTTTTGAAGCCCCATTATCTGTTAAAAAAGGAGCTAATGGATTTCCTTCTAAAGAGTAACCTAAATTAATTACATTGTTACAAGCATCTATAGTTTCTGTCCACATCGGTGTTCCGGTATAAACTTCGGCATTTAAATATAATTTAGCCAATAAAGCATAGGCGGTACCTTTGTTTATTGAACTAGATGCCACTCCTGGATTTGGAGTTGGCAATTTATCAACATTATCTAAGATATCTTGAACAATGGTTTGGAAAACTTCTGCTCTAGGTGTTCTATGCGGAAATTCTTCAGCATCGGTAAAAGTTCTCGGAAAAGGAACATCACCATAATTATCAATAGCCAAGTAGTAATAATAAGCTCTTGCAACAATTGTTTGCGCCAATACTATAGCAACTTCAGGATTTTCTGCATTTACTTCCAGTAATTCAATCGCTCTATTTGCTCTTGGTACGGCATCATAAATTAATCCCCATAGTTGGTTAATGGCTTCAGTGGTATTTCCCCAAGTGTGTTGGTGCAATACACGCCATTTACCGCCATCATCCCAGTCGGCTCCTCTAGTTGGCGCTACAGCCTCATCACTTGGAATTTCTTGAAGAAACCACCAACCACCGCCATCCAACATGCTTTGGGTTTTGGTAAAAACCGGATTGGCAACGCGAATAGCTTGTTCAGAATTTTCAGGATATAATTCTCCCGGAATAAAATCTGAAACATCACTCTCTAAATTTGTGCAATTGTATAGCGCGAAACTTGCTATAAGTACGATTGCAATTTTATATATGTATTTCATTTTTTTATATATTATAATTCAACGTTTATACCGAATGTTACTGTACGAGTTTTAGGATAAATATTATATTGGTCTATCCCAAAATAAGCTTCTCCTTTATTTCTGTCCCCTCCACTGAAGTTAACCTCAGGGTCAATTCCATCATAATTTGTTAAGGTGAATACGTTATTTATTGAGGTATAGACCCTTAAACTTGTGATACCTTTAATTACATTTTTAGGTAAAGTATATCCCAAGTTAATATTGTCTAATTTAATGAAACTTCCATCTTCAATATAATAACTTAATGCTTGATATGCACCACCTACATAACCATCTAAAGCAAGTGCTTCGTCAAGTACATTTCTTTGGGTGATATAATCTGGATTCCCAAATACTTGTTTGGTGGCATTGTAAATATCATGCCCAACAACTGCCCTAAAAGATGCGCTTAAATCCCAATCTTTATAAGTAAAGTTATTGCTCCATCCCATTTCAAAATCAGGTAAGGCATTCCCGATAGGTTTTTTCTGTTCATCAGATTGGGAAACATCATCTAAATAATGAATTTCGTTATCATTTCCTTTAATCAACCATTTTCCGTCTTCACTAACACCTGCATATTCAAAACCAAAGAAGGTGCCCAAGTCATGGTTAGGAAGCATTCGTTGCGTGGCCACGCCAACAATTCCCGGTGCAGAGATATAACCTACATCCCTATAATTTAAAGCGTATCTGCCGCCATCAAGGGATACGACTTCCATATTATTTTTAGAGAAAGTAAGTGTTGTATTCCATTTAAAATTATCGGTGTTAAAAACTTTGCCAACTAAAGTTGCCTCAAAACCTGAATTTTTCATTTCGCCACCATTATAGTAAACAGTTCCGGCATAATTCGTTTCTGTGGGAACATCATATACAGAGAGCATATCCGTAATTTTTTTAGAGTAATATTCTACAGAACCGGAAATACGATTGCTGAAAAAACCGAAGTCTATACCTACATTTATTTCTTCATTTTCATCCCATTTTAAATCGGGGTTTCCATTGTTGTAATAATCTAAATTCACAATGGGGTCTCCTGTTTCTGGATCTATGGATGGTGTGTCAGTTGGACCTACCCTAAGGCGGTATAAGTAACTGTCAATGTTGCTGTTACCTGAAATACCCCAACTTGCCCTTAATTTTAACAAATTAATGAAATCAGCGTTATCTTCAATGAAATTTTCATTTGCCATATTCCAAGCTACTTGTACTGAAGGAAACCAACCCCATTGATTATTATCACCAAAAACGGATGATCCATCTCTACGAATCATTGCCGCTAAATAATATTTCGAGTCATAATCATACATAACACGTCCAAAAACGCCAATATCGGTTCTTTCTCCTTTATATGACTCAATATCTCCCAATTGAATATCTTCAAAATTTTGAAGTTTGTCGGCTCCAAGTGAGTTAGATATTGGTTCTCTTCCTTCCGCAAGAAAGCCATCCCAATCTTGTTTTCTATAAGAGTAACCTGCTAAAACCGTTAAATTATGAACGTCATTAAACGTTTTCTTATAAGTTAACGTTCCTTCTAGCAGTGCTTGAGCCCAATTTTCATAAGATCTTTTACCATATCCTGTTCTAATTAGCGTATTTTGTGATCCAATAGTGTTGCTGTATTTTGGTTCAAAATAAGTTGATTCACTGTCATTTCTTAGGTAGCTTAAGTTTAAGTTACCTACCAAGCCCTCAATTATTGTATAATCAAGGCCTAAGTTACCTGTATATTTTTTAGCATCTCTTTCATTTTGAATTTGCTTTAAACTGGCTACAGGATTGAAATAGTTAAATACTCTTGATGTTTCAAAATAACTGCCGTCTAAATTATAAATAGGATCAGTCGGCAATCTTTGAAAAGATTGGAATAATGCATCAGTAGCTCCATTTCCGCCATAATTAATATATTCGTTATTTTCAATTGAAGCAGACATCCCCATGGTGATTTTTAATTTATCATCAAATGATTTCTGGGTTAAATCAAGTCTTCCCGTGGTTCTGTTTTTATTAGACCCTACAATTACACCTTCAAAATCGGTATTTGTGATTGAAGCTCTATAGGTATTGGTTTCAGAACCTCCAGAAATCGCAAAGTTGTTGTTTAAGGTAACACCTGACCGATATACTTCATCTTGCCAATCTACAGTTCCGCCAGCATCAGAAAAATCGCTATATTTATCTTGATTTGCAGAGATATAATCTCTGTAGCTTTTTGCAGACTGAAGTCCTAATTTTTTATAAACATCATCCATGGCGAGGTAAGTATTGTACTCAATTTTTGCGACACCGGCTTTACCGGATTTTGTTGTAACAAAAATAACCCCATTTGCACCATCTGCACCATATATTGCAGTTGAAGCGGCATCTTTTAAAATATCATAGGATATGATGTCTTCAGGGGCAATTGTAGTTAAATCTACTCCTCTAACACCATTAACAACATACAAAGGATCTCCACCTGCGGCAAATCCCGCAGCACCTCTAATTCTCACATTAAATCCTGAGTTCGGGTCACCACCTTGTTTGGTTACACTTACGCCGGCAGCTTTCCCTTGAATTGCTTGTATGGGGTCAACCAAAGTACCTTGATTTAAATCATTGGCCGAAACCTTTACCGCGGCTCCCGTTTTATCTTTCTTTTCAACAGTGCCATAACCAATAATCACAACTTCGTCTAAGGACTCAGCGCTTTCAGTTAAAACGACATTTATTGCAGTTTTGCTTCCTACAGTAATAGATTGGGTAGAGAACCCAACATAAGAGAATACCAAAACATCTTCTGGCTTCACTTTGTCCAAAATATAGTTTCCGTCAAAATCGGTTGCGGTTCCTATAGTAGTTCCTTTAATAATAACGCCAACTCCAGGTAGTGGTGTTCCACCCGCTGCTTCCGTAACTTTTCCTTTAACGGTTTGCTGGGCAAACGTAATTAAAGGCAAAATAAGCAGGACATTAAACAAAAAAATTTTAAAATTTTTCATCTATTTTAAGTTAATTAATAATTAAGTTTGTTTTAAATTCTTGTACTATTTTACATTTCACTTTGTGAAGTTAAGCAGTTAACATTTATTTAACAATGAAAACTGTTACAAATAAAGTTTCGCAAACGTTTTCGTGTTTGTAACTTTTTTACGCAAACGTTAGAGTCTGCCTATATTTTTTTGGATTTTTTGAGGGAAAACTCGAAATCAAGATCATATTCTAAGATTTTAGGTTGAAATTATGATATGTTTGCTTTGAATTCCTAGTAAATATAAGTATAAATTTTATATTTGTAGAGAATAGTGGTATTGGTTATCTTTAAGAAAACATTACTGAAAATGTAAGCAGCAAACAGAGGTCGAATTATGAATTTTAGCATTTAACTAATAAACAATAACTAATTACATTTAACCTATAAACTTTCAACTTTCAAACTTTCAATTTTCAAACCATCAAAAACAAATGAAATCAAGAATTACCCTAAAAAAGATTGCAAGAGAATTTGGAGTATCCATATCTACGGTTTCAAAAGCGTTAAAGGACAGTCATGAAATTAGTGAAGAAACAAGGGGGAAAATTAAAGCATTTGCCGATTATTACAATTACAAACCAAACAATTTAGCCTTACAGCTTCGCAACCAAAAAACATCTGTTATCGGCGTTATCATTCCCGAAATAGTGCATCATTTTTTTTCAACGGTGATCAATGGCATTGAAAAATACGCTACCGAAAAGGGATACAATGTAATGATATGCCTTTCTAATGAATCATACGAAAAAGAGGTTTCAAACATGGGAGTGCTCACCAATGGAAGCGTGGACGGATTAATTGTGTCAATCGCAAGAGAAACCCAGCAAAATCAAAATTTCAAACATTTTGAAGCACTTATCACCGATGATTTTCCAATGGTTTTATTTGATCGGGTCAATGACGATATTGAGTGTGACAAGGTCATTATTGATGATATTGGAGGCGCCTTCAAAGCCACTAACCATTTAATTGAAATAGGTTCAAAGCGAATCGCGTTAATTACAACCCAGGATTTTATTACTGTCGGCTCATTGCGCAGGGAAGGCTATTTAAAGGCACTTAAAAATAAGGGGTTTGAAGTTGATGAAAGTCTGATTTATAAAATAGATGACAAAGAAAATTTATACGACCAGATTAAAAAGGTTATCAACGTCTCAAATCCGCCAGATGCCATTTTGGCCGTTAACGAAATTTATGCGGCGATCGCTTTAAAAATATCCCAAGAAAAAGGGTTAAATATCCCAAAAGACATTGCCATTATTGGTTTTACCAGCGGATTGATTTCCGAATTTACAAGTCCACCGTTAACTTCTGTTGTGCAGCATGGGTATTTGATGGGAGAGCAGGCAGCTGAATTGTTAATCAACAGAATTGAGCATAAAGGTTCCAGAGAATTTCAAAAAACGGTTATTTCACCCGATTTAAAAATCAGGAAATCAACGCTTGATAATTGACAATTAAAAAAGTAATAGGCATTAGGCATTAGGCAAAAGTCAAAAAACTCAAAACTTGAAACCTGAAACCTGAAACCTGAAACTCACAACTCACAACTCACAACTCCAACGTTATAGTGCCTAAATGTTTATTTTTTACTTAAATCTTATTTAAAAACACCTTCAACTTAAAAATTAATTTATATATTTGACCCGTACTATTTTTCACACTTCACACAAAAACAATTAATTAAAGCCTATCGGCTATTGATTGTATTATATTTTTTAACAATTACATTATGGAAAAACGGAAACTAAGTTTCTGGGATATCTGGAACATGAGTTTCGGGTTCCTTGGAATTCAAATGGGTTTTGCACTGCAAAATGCCAATGCCAGCAGAATATTGCAAAATTTTGGAGCCGATGTCCATGAGTTGTCATGGTTTTGGATTGTGGCACCTTTAACAGGTTTAATTGTTCAACCAATCATTGGTTATTACAGTGACAGAACTTGGACCAAACTAGGCCGAAGACGCCCTTATTTTTTAGCGGGTGCATTAATGGCATCTGTCGGCTTGGTTTTAATGCCAAATGCCGATATGTTTATTGCCGTTATGCCTTCTCTTTGGGTAGGTGCCGGGATGCTGATGATTATGGATGCTTCATTTAACGTGGCCATGGAACCTTTTAGGGCTTTGGTTGCCGACATTTTACCTTCTGATCAAAGAACGCTCGGATTTAGTGTGCAAACCATATTAATTGGTATTGGCGCAGTAATAGGCTCTTGGTTGCCTTATGTGTTAACAAATTGGTTTGGGGTATTAAATGAAGCCGCACCTGGCGAAGTGCCAACAAATTTAATACTATCATTTGTTATTGGCGCTTCAGTTTTGGTCATCAGTATTTTGATTACTGTATTTACCACCAAAGAATATTCACCCGAAGAAATAGCGCAATTTCCGGAATCAAAGCTCGATGAAAGTGGAGTTGAAGAAAAATCGAGTTTGCTAAATATATTTTCCGATTTCAGAAAAATGCCGGTAACGATGAGACAATTAAGCTCAGTTCAGTTTTTCTCTTGGTTTGGTTTATTTGGAATGTGGGTATTCGCAACACCCGCAATTGCACATCATATTTACGGACTGGCATTAGATGACACACACAGTCTTGCCTATAACATTGCCGGCGATTGGGTTGGTATTTTATTTGGAGTTTACAATGCGGTCTCTGCAGTTTTTGCCTTCTTTTTGCCGGCGATTGCCAAAAAAATAGGAAGAAGAAACACGCATGCCTTTTCACTGGTTGTTGGGGGAATCGGACTTATTTCGGTGTATTTTATGCCAAATGAAAATTGGTTGATTCTTTCTATGCTTGGTGTTGGTGTAGCTTGGGCAAGTATTTTAGCAATGCCTTATGCTATTCTGGCAGGATCAATTCCACCTAAAAAAATGGGCGTTTATATGGGGATTTTTAATTTTTTTATTGTAATTCCCCAAATTATAAATGCTTTAATTGGTGGACCGATGGTGAAATATCTTTATGGTGGCGATGCTATTTATGCCTTGGTTGTTAGCGGTATCTCATTTTTAATTGCAGCTGCATTGGTATCAAGAGTTAAAGATGTTGATGATGTTGTATTGATAAAAAATTAGATGAAACGAGCCATAACAAATTTTGATACACAGCAGAATGATTAATGGCGAA
>DAIQBF010000054.1:0-14824 GCA_036781305.1 Lutibacter sp. | reverse complement strand
TAACACCAGAACCAAATGTGAATTTAAAATAGGAGTTCTTCTTTGCCTTATAGTACTTATGGTGGTGGAGAATTTTATTTTAAAGATGGTAGAGATAGAATAGGGCATGGATTAGGTATAAAAAATTCTTTTAGTTCTGCTGTATCTGAATTTACTGACGGAAATGAAGAATATGAATTTGTCTATATAGAGTTCGAATCTGCATTAAATTTTGAATTAGCTTTCGATAGTTTTGAAGATGCTGCTGGAAATTACAGACTTGCATCTTGTAAAGCTGAATTTAGTATTGATTCTGATGGTAATCAGCAAATTGTATACAAAATTGCTGTTTATTTAAATAAGAAAGCTGTTTCAAATTTTTTAAATAAAGTTGAAAAATACTTAACTGAGGAAACTATAACAGGTAAACCAAAAAACCAGAATTTAATAGCTAATATTGAAAATATTAGAGCAGCAACTCTAGAAAGTTTTTGGCAAGAGCCTGAAATAGATTTCCCAAGCTCAAATGTAAGTGTATGGTGGGAAGTTTGGTTTAGCGGAGCTAATAAAGAAGTTGTTCAAGAAACATTAAATTCTTTAGCTACAGATAGTCTTTTAACGAATAATAGACTACTTGTTTTCCCAGAAAATATTGTAGGATTAATTAAAGCTACTCCTGAAGAACTAGGTGAAAGATTACTTTATGTAGATAATTTAGCAGAAATAAGAAAACCTATTGAAACAGCTGATTTTTTTACAAATCTCGATAAAGATTGGGAAGGTGATTTTATAAATGATTTACGTGATAGAATTAATAATCAAATAGAACAAAATAATATTTCCGTTTGTTTATTAGACTCTGGAGTCAATCGAGTAAATCCACTATTAGTAGATTTAATTCCAGAAAGAAATTTAGACTCAATAAATCCAACTTGGACAAATTCTGATTCTTATAGACAAGGACACGGGACTCCTATGGCTGGTCTTATTATTTATGGGGATTTGATTGATCCATTGACTTCAACTGCACAAATCAATGTTTCTAATAATATAGAAAGTATTAAAATTGTCGATCGTTCAGCAAATGATCCGGACTTATATGGACAAATAACTCTTGAAGCTATAGCTATTGGAGAAATTATGAATCCCAGAAATAAAAGAGTTGTTTGTTTGGCAGTTACTTCTCCTGATAACAAATATTTAGGAAGACCATCTTCTTGGTCTGCCGCGATTGACCAAAAAATGTTTGGATCAATTGAGGATAGAAATAATAATACTGTAATTTTAGTTTCTAGTGGAAACCTATCTTTTGCTGATAGGCTAAATTATCCTATCTCAAATGATGATCTATCAATTGAAGATCCAGCCCAAGCTTTTAATGCCATAACTGTAGGAGCTTATACAAACAAGGACAGATTAGATGGTGCAACTTATCCAGGAGCACAGCTATTAGCTCAAAGAGGTCAAATGTCTCCATGTAATACGACTTCCGTAAGTTGGAATAAAAAATGGCCAAAGAAACCAGATATTGTATTTGAAGGAGGAAATGATGGAATATTTAATTCAGGTATTTTAGATGAGGAATCATTAAAACTTTTGTCTACGGGAATAGGAGGTATAGGAAGATCTTGGCTCTCAACTATGGCTGATACAAGCGCAGCTACTGCTCTAGCTTCAAAATTTGCTGCTGAATTATATCAAAAATATCCAAGCTATTTACCTGAAACTATTAGAGCATTAATAATTCATTCTGCAGATTGGAATGGTATAATGCTGAATAATAGAAACTTAGATAGTTTAACTTCAGAAGAAAAATCTAGACTTTTAGCGAGAGTAGGTTATGGAATACCTAATTTAAACAAAGCTAAATATAGTGCTGAAAATTCATTAAGTATTATAGCTGAAAGAACTCTAAAACCTTTTAAGTTTGAAGATAGTAGAGTTAAAACTAATGTTTTTCATTTATTTGATTTGCCTTGGCCAACTGATATTTTGTCTGATTTAGCTGAATTGGATGTAAAATTAATAGTGACATTATCATATTTTATTGAACCAAACCCTGGAAATAAAAGATATGCTAGTGACCAATCATATAAATCACATGGTTTGAGGTTTAAAATGATTGATAAGAATGAAAACCAAGGAGCTTTTCAAGCTCGAGTTAGTAAAGCTATAAAAGATGAACAAGATGATTATGTAGCTGAAGGTAGTGAGAATTGGATATTGGGAAGCCAAGTACGAGATAAAGGCAGTATTCACAAGGATATTTGGGTTGGTGCAGCTGCAGATTTAGCATTAAGAAATCAAATTGCAGTTTATCCAGTTGGTGGATGGTGGAAAAATAGAAAAAAGCTCAATCGTTATGATTCATCGGTTAGGTATAGTTTAATTATTTCGATTGAAACAAACGAAGCCGATATTGACATATATAATGATGTATTTAATCAGATTACAATATCAATACCTGTTGATATTTAATTATTATGTTAAATAGAATATTGATTTTAAACTTGGCCTCATAAAACTTTGGCTAAAACAATAGGCGAGTGAGCGTTTATATTTTATGGGTAGAAGCATCTTTGCCAACGCGCCAACGCGCTCAAAATTTTAAAGATTCTAAATCTTTAAAATTTATGCCGTATCAAGAAAAAAAGATATAATCAAATCTTATTAAGTACAAACCTTCAATTTCTATTTTACATAATAAATATAATTTACAGACAATATATTGTCTATTTGGTACATTTTTTGTATATTTGGATAATATATTATCTATTATGACAAAATATAGCGTAAATAAAGTACCTTCTGATATCCTTATATTAATTGCTCAAAATGTTGTTGCATTAAGAAAGGAACAGGGTTGGACACAGCAAGATTTAGCTGAGAAATCTGACGTTTCGTATGGGAGCATAAAAAGGTTTGAAAGAACGGGTCAGATATCATTTGAATCTCTTCTTAAAATTGTCGAATCCTTAAGAAGGCTTTCTGAATTTGAAAATGTTCTCCTTCCTCCTAAAGAAAATCAGAGAATTAAGGAACTGTTTAAAACTTATTAATCAAGGTGAAGAAATCAACTGCTAAAATAAAAAATGAAAAAAGAAAATTTATTGATGTTTCGATTAAGTTTTCAAATGATGAAATAGAAGTAGGAAAACTTATACTGGATAATCGATTGGTTCATTTTAAATATAATGATGAATTTTTAACTCTAGGGTTGAATCTGTCTCCAATAAAACTTCAATTCGATAATAGTATTCAAGTAGCCGATCCAGATCCTTTTCATGGAATATATGGAGTATTTGATGATTCCTTACCAGATGGTTGGGGTATGCATTTATTGAATCGTGCTCTTGAGAAGCAAGGATTATCATTGAACGATATTAATATTCTAGATCAACTTGCTTATATAGGCGATTCTGGTAAAGGTGCACTTATATATAATCCAGCAATTAAGAATGAGGAAAATTTTAGTGATAAAATTGATATAGATCGATTGAAAACAGTAATGGATGAAGTATATAAAGGCACAAGTACAGAAGTAATCGCGGAACTTATGCATTTGGGAGGTTCATCAGGTGGAGCACGACCTAAAGCGAACGTTGGTTATAATCCGAAGACCGATGAATTAATTCATGGTTATAATACTCTTCCTGAAGGATTCGAACATTGGATTATTAAGTTTCCAAGTTCTGAGGATCCAATTGATATAGCTAACATTGAATATGCTTATTATAAAATGGCTTTAGCAGCAAATATTGAGATGAGCGAATGTAAATTACTTGAAAGCGCCAGTGGTCAACAAATCTTTGGAACTAAGCGTTTTGATAGAATTGGTAATAATAGAATTCATATGCACTCTATGGCTGGTTTAACTAACGATAACTTTAGAAGAAGTAGTATAGACTATGGACACATAATTGATACAGCTTATAGATTAGAACAATCTGCTACTGCTCGTAGAAAAGTGCTGCGCTTAGCTGCTTTTAATATCTACAGTCACAACAGAGATGATCACTCCAAAAATTTCTCATGGTTAATGAATGATTCCGGTATTTGGTCTTTTGCACCAGCTTATGATTTAACATACTCGTCTACTGAAATTGATGAACACAGTACTAGAGTAGCAGGAGAAGGAGCTAATCCAGGTAGAATTAATATTATCGCTTTAGCCGAAGAATTTAGTATTAGTAAACCATCTGAGATAATTGAAGAAGTCCAAGAATCTCTTTCTAATTGGCCTGTTATTGCAAAAGAATGTGGGGTCAGTTCTGATTCGATTAATAGAATTCAAAAGAAATTTGAGCAACTAAGAGACTAATTTCAATTTCTATTTTACATAATATTTGATTTTTTATTTAATAAAGCATATTTGAAAACGAAATTTAAGCAAGTGTTTAGAAATTATCTGGTATTACCAACGCTAAAAGGCTCGCTCAAAATTTCAAAAGTCCACAGGACTTTCTAAATTATGCCGTAAACTGTTGCGCCAACTTAACGAGAACATTCTGAAAACTTTTAGAACGATAAGTTTCTAATTTATTCAAAACAAAATTATAAAACTAAAAGGATTGCTTTTTTTGGCGTTGGCAAGCGATGGATAATTGTGTTTAAAAAAATTACTGCGATAGCATAATTATTTTTAAAAAGCAATCGAGCGTTTGACAGCGGCAACTACGAAGTAATCACGAACACATCTTTATAAAATAAAAAAGCAGTGAGTAATTTAACATAATGGCAAATTATAATTACAAATTGAATTGGAATACCATTTCCTTAGAATCGCATATTTTAAATATTCTAAACCCAAGTACTAAATAACGTAAAGAAATAAAAGGCTTATGGGATATTTAGCATAATATACAATTATAACTATCAAATTGGTTAAATAGCTATAAAAACCAAAACATCATAATTTGTATTATAATTTATATTATGTTAAATAGGATATTTTTAAACCAGTGCTGTTACCAATTTATTATCCCTCCTTTTTAATCACCAATGTGGTCATACTTCTTTTATGGTGAACAATCGTAGTTTTTACGTCCTCTATCAATAAAACTCCATTAATATTTTGAATATCCTCCAAAATTTCTGATGTTATTAAAAATCTGGTTGTGCCATCTGGCAATTTATAAATTCCGTGATCTAACAATATCACAAGATTTTCAATTCCAAAATTAGATGCGGTTCTAATAAACAAACTGCCCTTAGGTTTTAATATGCGCAATAATTCTTCAAACTTTTGCATAAATTGGTTTAAATCCTTAGCGAAATGCAATACCGCATTACAAATCACATGATCAAAACTATTTGTTTCATAAGGCATTTTTTCTATGTTAGCTTGAATAAAATTTTCTTCCTGCGCTGGATATAGTTCTTTGCACCTAAGCAATTGTTCTGCATCAGTATCAGTTCCGTGGATTTCAAAACCTGACTCATAAAACCATTTTAAGTTTCTGCCACTCCCACATCCGGCATCTAAAATTTTTGCCCCTGACTGATAAAGATCTTTTAAAATTTGATCTAAAATATAAATATCAATGCCTTTAATACTTTTCTTTAAAGTTAACAAGTTCATAAATATGCTTTTATATACTGCAAATTACAAATTCTTATTGAATGATCACTTTTTGCAATGAAAAATACGCTTTACCGAAAATACAATTCTGTACATTTGCACAATGCAAAAAAAGAGTCCCTCCCAGTTTGAATTCATAGCACTAATGGCTTCCCTAATGTCAATTGTTGCATTGGCAATTGATGCATTACTGCCTGCGTTGGAATATATTGGATTTTCAATTGGCGTAACTCAGGCTGTTGATAATCAGCTACTTATTACTATGATTTTTTTAGGTCTTGGTTTGGGACCTTTATTCTTTGGGCCAATATCAGACAGTTTGGGCAGAAAACCAATTGTGTATATGGGCTTTGGTTTATTTATTGTTGGCAGTTTAATTTGTGTGTTTCAGAAACTTTAGAAATGATGATTGCAGGAAGAATTTTGCAGGGAATTGGACTTTCAGCACCAAGAACCATCAGCATCGCTATGGTTCGGGACACCTACAGCGGTGATTATATGGCCCATATTATGTCGTTTATTACCGTGGTATTTATTTTTGTACCTATCGTTGCTCCTACAATGGGTAAATTTGTGCTTGATCATTATAATTGGCAGGCTATATTTTATGTACAGCTGATATTTAGTGTCTTAGTTTCATTTTGGTTTTGGAAAAGACAACCCGAAACATTACCAAAAGAGCGTCGCGTAAAATTTACCGGCCATATTTTTGCGGATGGCTTAAAAGAAATTATGAAAGCCAAAAGAACCATTGGTTTTACGATTATTTCCGGGTTTGTGACCGGTTCCTTTATGGTATATTTAAGTACAGCCCAACAAATATTTCAAATCCAATACGATTTAAAAGAACAGTTTCCCTACATATTTGCAGGATTGGCAATTGCCATAGGTTTTGCCACTTTTTTAAATGGAACACTCGTTATAAAATATGGAATGGAAAAAATGGTAACCGGTGCACTCATCGGCTTTTTTAGCGTTTCCTTACTTTATATTGTACTATTTCATGGAGCTGCAAACCCAAGTATTCGTATTTTGTTGTCTTTCTTCGGATTGCAGTTTTTTGCTATAGGATTTTTATTTGGAAATTTAAGAGCTTTGGCTATGGAACCTGTTGGCCATATTGCTGGGATTGGCGCGGCAATTACAGGATTTATTTCAACAATGATGGCGGTTCCTATGAGCACTTTTATAGGCAGGTTTGTTTCTGAAACGGCTTTACCTCTATTTTATGGTTTTTTAATTTGCAGTTCATTGGCACTTTTTGTGCTGGTTTATTTAAAGGTTTATGCGAAAAGTATCTCCACAAATTATTAAAGATGAGCTTTGAGTCGGTTTAAGATCTTTTAAAAACAGAGGATATTCCATCCCTATTCATTTACTTATTTATTCAATAGCTGTGATCATCCTTAAATGAAATAAACTTTTTCATTAATATGTTCTTTAAGTATTGTTGATTTTGTAACTTTAAGTATCATAAAACATACTAAAATGAAAAAATCATTTAACGATATTATAAACCAAAAAGTTCCTGTTTTAGTGGATTTTTCTGCAGATTGGTGTGGGCCTTGTAAAAGTATGGCTCCTGTTCTAAAACAATTAAAAGCCGAACTAAAGGATTCAGTAAGTATTATAAAAATAAATGTAGATAACAATCAGGCATTGGCAGCGAAATATCAAATACAGGGGGTTCCTACTTTTATGGTATTTAAACAAGGAAAACAAGTTTGGAGACAATCGGGTATGCAATCTGTTTCTCAATTAAAACAGGCTATTTCTTCAAAATAAATTTTCTTTTCCTTATATAGTGCCGTCTATTAAATACATAAAAAGGCAATTAACATTCAGAATTGCAAATGGGAGCTCATTTCCCTAAATGAGATAGTTCCTATAGAAATTAATTTATGAGATTGTTTCTATTTTACGGTTCCTCTACACTTTTAATATTTAAAGAAACTAATTCGCCATTTTCAAATATGGGATTTATTTCAATTGGATTGCAACAAACTTCACAATCTTCAATATAAGTTTGATTGCTTACAGAAGTATCCAATAACATAGAAATTTCTTCCCAACAATACGGACACTGAAAAAAATGTTCTTCCATAATTATTATATTTTACAGTTTATCTAAAAAGCATTAACAAAGCGCCCATAGCGGTTACAACCATAATAAATTTACGGTAAACTTCATTATTTAACAATTTAACCAGCGCAACACCACTTATAAAGCCTATCAAAATTGCGGGAACCAGGAATAAGTTAAGCAAAAGACTTTCGGGAGATACCGTTTTCCAAACAAAAATATGAAAAGGCAATTTAAAGACGTTAATAATTAAGAACAGCCAAGCTGCAGTGCCAATAAATTGATTCTTAGGCAAACGAATGGCTAAAAAATAAATGTCTGTAAAGGAACCTGCCAGATTGCCAATCATTGATGTAATACCGGATAAAAGTCCCATGCTGCTGGCAAAAAACCAATGCTTTGGAACTGCCTTATTCTTTTTTTGATCCATCCAAACCATCATTATTACCGTTAGTATAATAAAAATAGCCATGATTTGTTTGAATAACTTTTCGGAAATATCATTTCCAAACCACACTCCTACCAATACACCCAAAACCATTGTGGGCAATATCTTCAATAAAAACTTCCATTGTGTATGCCTGTTATAATAAAAAACAGCCAAAATATCGGCAACCACCATAAGCGGAATTAAAATACCTGTGGAAGCTTTTCCGCCAAAGATAATAGCCATCAATGTAACAATTAAAACCCCAAGCCCTTTTATGCCGGCTTTTCCCATGCCCAGAATTAGAGCCGCCAAAAATGCCAAAAACCAGTTTAACCAAGATAATTGGAATTGTGTTATACTATCAACGATACCCTGCATTTCTTAAAATTTTAGGGCTGTAAGTTACTCATTATTGCTTATTCGTTTAATTGTTTATTTGTTTAACTTTTAAATAAATTAAGTTGTTTTCTTCCTTTAAGCTTACTGTTATTCTCTATAGTATTTATCTTCAATCGTTGATTTATAACCTAAACCAAAGAACTCGCCTTAAACAAAAAAAAACCCGAAACAAATTGTTTCGGGTCCAATTAAGAATTTGGGATTATTAGTTTTCGCCAGCTTCTTTTTTTGCGTCTTCTTTCATCTTGTCATTTGGAACAATTGCCACATTTACCCTACGGTTTTGAGCGCGACCTTCAACGCTGTCATTATCTGCAATTGGCTGATCCTCACCAAACCAGGTAGTTGTAAAACGTGATGAACTTAATCCTTTATTTTGAATAAAGTAATTGGTTACAGCATAAGCTCTTTTTTCTGAAAGCGTCATGTTATATGAAGCCGCACCAGTACTATCTGTATGTCCAACCACCAATACATTTGTATCAGGATATTCTTTTAAAATATTTGCCAATTTTGTAAGCAATACTTCTGAAGAAGGGGTGATATTATACATATTAGTTGCGAATTTAACCCCACTGTTTTCATCAAATGTCACTAAAATACCATCGTCAATACGTTCAACTTTAGCTCCTGGAATTTCTTCCTCAATTTTCTGGGCCTGTTTGTCCATTTTATTTCCTATAAGCACACCCGTGGTGCCACCTACAACACCACCAATAACAGCGCCTAGCTCTCCTCCACTACCCTTTTTACCAGTGTTATTTCCAATAATAGCACCCAATATTGCGCCACCGGCAGTTCCGATTACAGCACCTTTTTGTGCGTTATTTGCATTTTTTGTTGCTTCACAACTATTTAAGCCAGCTATAAGAATTACTGTTAAAGCCGCTAATGATATTTTTTTAAAAAATGTTTTCATTATTCGTTTATTTTATTAAAGTTCATATAAATTTTAAATGGTTTTCCTTCTACTGAAACAGTTTGTTCCCATCGCATGGAGGTTTCTGTCAATTGTGTCAATTGAAGTCTGAAACCAGCATTGTCTTCAGATTTTTGTTTTGCATCTGTAGGTTTCAATAAGAAATCATAAAGTCCTGTATTGCCATCAATTTCCTGAATGGTAAAATTAAAATTACGGTCACCGGTTGGCACACAATGCGCATCTGTAATGGTATATATTCCTGTATTATTGTTCGGAATAAAACGCCATGTGCTTCCGATGAAACATTCTTTGGAAGCATCATTAAATAAAGTTACGTCAAAAGTACCTGGTTCACTATAAGAAATTGCATTTAAAGACCAGTATCCCTTAATTACTTTTTTGGACTGGATTACTGTTTTAGGAGTTCCACAAGAAATAACCATGGAAGCTAAAAGTACAAATACTATTATTTTTTTCATTTTTTTACTGTTTTAAAATTGTTAAAATATTTATAGAACAAATATGCAAAATAACAGCAGATATAAAGTTACATATTTTTTGTTAATAGTTACAAAATTCACACATCCAGAAAGCTAAAAATACGTTAAAAAAGCTGAGATCGTCGGGAGTTAAGCTCTATTCCAGTCTTTTTTACAGGAAAAAAACAAGATGGTTAAAACCAAGTTTATTACCTTATATTTGCCACATGAAAGTCGAAATTCTTTTTGAAGACAACCATATTATCATTGTAAACAAACCCAACAATGTACTGATTCATAACTCTTATTATGCGCGTAACATTAAAGAGGAAACTTTACTGGATTTGCTTTTCACACAATTTGGGTACCATTTTTATCCAGTTCATAGGCTTGACAGAAAAACATCGGGGGTATTAATGTTGGCAAAACACAAAGAAAATGTTGCCGTTTTTCAGGAATTGTTTAATGCCAATCAGATTCAAAAATCTTATTTGGGAATTGTACGAGGCTTTGTGGATTTGGCCGTTTATGTAAACTCTCCCGTAAAAAATCCTGATACCAAAGTGTATAAAGATGCAGAAACTTTTTGCGAACCTGTTTATACAAAACTTCTTGACATTCCGGTAATTCCTTATGAAAATTCACGTTATAGCTTAGTCAAATTAACGCCTTCAACAGGAAGAATGCACCAACTTCGAATTCATATGAACAAAATCAGCCATCCAATTGTTGGTGATTACAAATATGGTGATCGGTTTCATAACAGAATGTTTGAAAATGAATTTAACTGTGAAAACTTATTCTTGCATGCGCATTCACTTCACTTTATCCAACCTATTACCAATGAGAATATTGATTTATACGCATCATTGCCGGATGATTGGGAGAAAATTTTTAAAATATTTGATTGGGATTTTCTATAAATAAAAAACCGTTTTCAATTTTCAATTCTTGCCCTACCTCATTTTTATTTATAAACCAAATGCCATTTAATTAAGTAGAATCCCATATCCCCCATTAATAATACCCATATAAACAACAAAAAGGTTTTTATAAATAATTTTTCATATTTGCATGGTACATTGTGCTAATTCCCAATATTAACTAACCAACTGGTGTTTAATTAAACGTTTTGTTAAAATTTACTATGCAAAACTTCAAAGAACTTAAAAGTTGAAAACGGAATTATCTAAAAAACCGTTTTCAATTTTTAATTCTTACAGTACCTACTGCTTCAAAAAAATTTGTAAATACTCTTAATTAAGAGTCCTTTTCACCCCAAATAAAACAACTCCTTTTAAAATGCATTTTGATAAATTATCAACGCCTCACCGTTTTTAATTGCTTAGTAAACAACATATTACTTTGTAATTTGTTTTAATTTATCGTAAAAATTTCAAAGAATCAAAAATTGAAAACAGTATAAATAAGTAGTTGAACAATCGCTGTTATGTTATTTTGGAAGCAATTTTTTTTCTTTTTCACTTTTCATTATAAATAACACAAGTTCAAATACTTGTTCTTTAATATATTTAAAGTTTTCGATATAATTTTTAACTTCAATTTTTAGAAGTTTGTGATTATTTCTAAACGTATTTTCCTTTTTTAAGTAAATATTTTCAAGGAGCAAAGCCAAATTAATTTTATGTTCTTTTAAAGCTTCAATTAATTTATTGCCCAGGCCAGTTTCATGTTCAATACCATTTAATAACAATCTGGCTTTTGTGTAATTATCTGTGGTACATAACCCAATTATGTGCTCGGAAAGTAGTTCCTTTAGAAAATTTTGTTCAATTTTAATAAACTCAATTTCTGAAATCCATTGTTGGACTTTGGCGTGTAAACGTTCGATATTAATTTCAAAATTTAATTTTTTATTTTGTTGGGTTAATTGGCTTTTTTCCATTTTTTTTGTTTTTTAGGTTAAAGAATCCGGGAAGTGTTAACCTCCCGGATATTAGAAGAAAATTAACTGATTTCAATCATTTTTTTTCTTTCTAAACCTTTTGAATCTTCCATTTTTTCCAAATGAATTGACAAAATTCCGTTATTGTAGTTGGCTTTAATTTCTTTTTTAAGATCTAAACTTTTTGGTAAAGTAAAAGTTCTTGTAAATGAATTGTGGTAAAACTCCCTTCTGGAATAGTTTTCCTCTTTTTCTTCTTTTTCCTGTTTGCTTTCAGCTGAAATTGTTAAAACATCATCAGAAATGGAAACTTCAAAATCTTTTTTTGTAAATCCAGGCGCGGCGACTTCTATTTGAAAATCGTTTTTGCGCTCCATAACATTAATTGATGGCATCCAATTTTCTCTTTGAAATAAATCTTCAGTCATCATGTTTTCAGTAATGTCTGATAATTCAGGAAACATTCTGTCCATTATTGGAAGTCTGCGGTTAAATTGTACTAATGGCATAATCAAATAATTTTATTGGTTTATAATGAACTAAATTATGCGGAATGTATTAGAATTACAATGATGCTTATCATTACATAAAATGATAGATATCAATTTTGACTACCAGATTATCGTTTTAATTTTTTTTATTTTGGAGTATGGTTGAAGAAGGAAAAATTATCAGCATATAATAATACTCCTTAAAGATTATTTAAGGAAAATGTCACTAAAAAATGGTAAAGAAGACTTATTTTATTTGTTTAGATTTTATTTTTTAGTGGTAACAGATGTTGCCTGCCCTCGTTTCATATGATGAAAATCAGGTTAGACTTTCTATAATCAATAATTTAGCAAGCTAACTATTTCATCGTGCAAACGATTCTTTGGTAAAAACAAAGCTTCCAAATTTTTCGCAAATGGGATTGGCGTTTCTAAACTTCCCACACGTTTTACAGGAGCATCCAAATAGTTGAAGCAACTTTCTGTGATTAAGGCCGATAATTCTGAGGCAATTCCTCCAAATAAAGTGTCTTCATGCAAAATTAGAGCTTTTCCCGTTTTTCTTACGGATTTAAAAACGGTTTCTTTATCTAAAGGCTGCAAAGTTCTTAAATCTATAATATCGGCGGCTATTTGATGTTCTTTAACCTCATTTAAAGCCCAATGAACACCTGCGCCATAGGTAATGATGCTTAGGTCATTTCCCTCCTGTAAAACAGAAGCTTTTCCAAAAGGAATTGTATAATAATCCGTTGGTACATCTTGATAAACAGATCGGTACAATGCTTTGTGTTCAAAAAACAACACGGGATTTTCATCTTCTATTGAAGTTGCCAATAAGCCTTTTGCATCATAAGGAAATGCGGGATATACCACTTTTAGTCCGGGCGTTTTTGTAAACCAGGCTTCGTTGGTTTGGCTGTGAAATGGCCCTGCCCCTACGCCTGCCCCACAAGGCATACGCAAAACAACATCTGCATGTTGATTCCAACGATAAAAGGATTTTGCCAATAAATTAATGACCGGATTAAATCCTGAAGTCACAAAATCGGAAAATTGCAATTCCACCACCGATTTGTATCCGTTGATGGAAAGTCCGTAAGCCGACTCAATTATGGTAGATTCACAAATGGGCGTATTTCGAATTCTGGATGCGCCAAATTGCGCCAAAAACCCTTCCGTAATTTTAAAAGCGCCACCATATTCCGCAATATCCTGACCCATCACAATCAACTTATCAAAGCGTTCCATACTTTGTCTCAATCCTTGAGAAATAGCATCAATAAATCGAATATTTGAAGTGTTGGTTGAAGGTTTTATCTCACTATAATTTTGATGTTTATAAACATCGGCCAATTCATTTTCAACAGTTGAAGAAATTTCTGCTTCGGCAGAAGCTATTTTTAAATGTTCGTTAATTTCATCAACAATTTCCTCCTTAATTAAATCATCCATTTCCTTGGAAAGTATATTTCCTGCAGTCAAAAATGCATGAAAATTATTAATGGGATCTTTCTTTTCCCAAGCTTCAATCAATTCCTTTGGTATATATTTCATGCCACTCGCCTCTTCATGGCCACGCATTCTAAAAGTTTTAAACTCAAGCAAAACGGGACGCGGATTAATTCGTATGCTTTTTGCAATTTCCCTAACTTTTGAATGAACCTCCAAAATATTATTTCCGTCTATTATATGGCTCTCCATTCCATAGCCAATTCCTTTATCAGCAATATTTTCACATTTAAATTGCTGATTTACAGGTGTTGAAAGTCCGTACCCGTTATTTTCGATACAAAAAAGTACTGGTAAATTCCACACAGAAGCTACATTTAATGCTTCATGGAAATCACCTTCACTGGTGCCGCCTTCACCGGAAAAAACGGCGGTAACTTTGGATTCCTTTTTAAGCAAATCAGCCAATGAAATTCCATTTGCTATTCCAAATTGCGGACCTAAATGAGAAATCATCCCCACAATTTTAAATTCTTGGGATCCAAAATGAAAAGAGCGTTCGCGTCCTTTGGAAAATCCGCTTTTCTTACCCTGCCATTGAGAAAACAATCTATATAATGGAATGTTTCTTGAGGTAAATACGCCTAGATTTCTATGCATCGGCAAAATATACTCGTCGAAATTTAGGACGTTGGTGACGCCAACAGAAATAGCTTCTTGCCCAATACCCGAAAACCATTTGGAAATTTTTCCCTGGCGCAACAGAATTAACATTTTTTCTTCTATCAGGCGCGGTTTTAGAAGGAATTTGTATAAATCAATTAATTCTTTATCTGTGTAATTTTCTCGGTTAAAAACCATCTTACCAATTGTGTTGCTAATTATGTCCATTAGAAATGAATAATAAATCAAAGGTAATCATAATACCCTAAAACAAGAATACCTTATTATAAAAAATAATAAGGTATAATCTGGTTATTTGATTTCAGTTAAATGTATCTAAAAATGGAATGCATTAAACGCGTTTTATCGTTAATGCTTTCTTCTAAAGAAATCATTGTTTCTGTTCTTGAAACGCCGTCAATATCGTCTATTTCAAAAA
>DAIQBF010000053.1:12899-14860 GCA_036781305.1 Lutibacter sp. | reverse complement strand
TCCCGCATCATCTTTATAAATGGAAGCGTTGTAGGATACGTCGGTTAAATTTCCGTTTTTATGTTTTATGGTTAGCGGATAATCTATCACAAAACCATTTTTAAAAACTTGAAGATAACCTTCTTGGGCTTTTTTTGGATCGGTAAAATAATCGGAGAAGTTGGTGTTTATTAGTTCTTCTCTGGAAATACCAGTTACTTTTATGGAGGCCTCGTTAACATCGGTTATCTTTCCTTCCAAGCTAATGGTAACAAATGGATCTAAGCTTGCTTCTATTAAGCTTCTGGTGTAATTTGTATTTCTGATTGTTTGTGATTCCATTTATGTTTTGAGACCTTTATAAAAGTGGATGATTTTAATTTTTGCTTTAATTTTTACTTTGAGTAGCTGACTTGCCACTAATCTGGTTTCCAATATCTTCAATCGGACTTCTTCTTTTATTTTTCATTTGTTTGAAATGGGAAGGGGAGAGTCCGGTAACTTTTTTAAATTGGTTGGATAAATGCGCCACACTGCTGTAGTTCATTTTCCATGCAATTTCCGTAATATTTAATTCCCCATAAATAATTAATTCTTTTATGCGTTCAACTTTGTGGACGATTATAAATTGCTCAATGGTGGTTCCCTGCACTTCTGAAAATAAATTTGCCAAGTAGGTATAATCATGATTTAATTTTTCACTTAAAAAATCGGAAAAATTTATTTTGATGGCTTCTTCTGAATAATGGACCATTTCAATAATCACATTTTTTATTTTTTCAATCAACATCGCCCTTTTGTCATCCATCAATTCCAGCCCCGAGTTGAAGAGCTCCAATTTTAGCTGGAAACGCTGTTCTTCACTTATGTTTTCCATGATGTCCACTTCGCCTAAATCAACCACAACAAAATGAAGTTTAAGCTTTCTTAGCGCATCTTTTACCGCCATTTTACAACGGTTGCTCACCATGTATTTAATGTATAACTTCACAATTTTAAATTTTTTTCACAAGATACGTTAAACGCTGAAAATAATTTCGTTTAATGTCTTTATATGTAAAAAATGTTTCTATGTTCCATACTTTTTTACTTAGGGTTTCTTTGAAATTATAAATCATAAAGAGTCTTTGTTTCTTAATTTTTTTGTTCAAAATATCATTAACACGCTTAAAACAGGTAAAAATTTACCTGTTCTATAATAGTTCACACCCATTCTATTTTTGGTAAAAGACGTTGGCGTTTATTATTTCGGGATTTTCATTCAAATAAACGCCGTCATCTTTATAGGTTACAATTAATCAAAAAATTATCAAAATTGCAAATAATGCTTTGGGCTAGATTGTGTTTTATTTCAATCCTAATGTTTTTTGCCTTTTTTGTTTCCTTTGCCTTTTGATTTATGGTTTCCGTTCCCTTTTGACTTATAGTTACCGTTTCCGGGTCTGTTTCCAATATTTTTTTGTGGGGCGCCTCGATAGCCTTTTGCGTATTTAACTTTATGTTGTTTATAATAAGTGTAAGGAGCCTTGCCACGATAATCTGTCAATACCACTTTATAGCCATTATACAAATCGTAATTTCTATATTGATTTGGAAGAGATTTTCTATGAACCCAAGTGTTTCCTGAATAATAAATAAACCTTTGTGATTGCACATCATAGTAAGAATCAACATCAGGAAGATAGTAATATCGTGCGTCTGAATAACCTGATGGGCCCCAAAGTGGCGGCGTGCCAACATTTAGATTTACTGAAATTTGCGCCTGCATTTCGCTCGCAAAAAATAGTCCTATTCCTATTCCTATTGCTATAAATTTTAATATTTTCATCTTTATTAAGATTTTAAATTGAGATATACAAATTTGCGCACTTTAAAACACATTTTTGTTACACAACTTTAGACAAATGTTGTATAATTCACACATTTATTGTTGAATCGTTTATTTGTTTATGCGTTGAATTGTTTAGTGAATAACTGCCAAC
>DAIQBF010000053.1:0-12799 GCA_036781305.1 Lutibacter sp. | reverse complement strand
TGCGACTGAAAACTGAAAACTTTTGTAAATTGTTTAACTGTTTATTTGTTTATGCGTTGAATTGTTTAGTGAATAACTGCCAACTGCGACTGAAAACTGAAAACTTTTGTAAATTGTTTAACTGTTTATTTGTTTATGCATTGAATTGTTTGGTGAATAACTGCCAACTGCGACCTGCCAGCAGGCAGGCAATCTGCTGCTTATTATGGTTCCTGAGTTTGTGACGTCATTGCGAAGGAGCAACGCAATGAAATGGAGTAGCGACTGCGGCTATCTGTTACTTATTGTGGTTACTGAGCTTTTGATTTCGTTAGTTCGGGGCAGGTTGCCACGTTGTCTTTCGCTCTCGCTTCAAGACGCCTCGCAATGACGCGTCATTGCGAAGGAGCAACGCAATGAAATGGAGTAGCGACTGCGGCAATCTGTTACTTATTGTGGTTACTGAGCTTTTGATTTCGTTAGTACTCAACAGATTGACACGTCGGCTATCGCCTTCTCGTAATGACGCGGTTTTAATTGACCTTCTTGGAAGGATAAAAAAAGGAACCAAAGTCCTAACTTAATGATATTTCCCTTTGGGATAGGTGCAAAAAGTTACTGAAAATTGAATGTTGGACTTTTCAGAGTTGGCCCAAAATTCAAAATTCAAAATCCGAAATTCAAAATTGACTAATTTAAGTTTCCTCTTAGGAGTAGTGTTTAATCCTCAGCCATAATGGCGTCAAACCAATCACAAATTTGAATATTTTTTGTGGTTTTTCCTTTCTCAACTTTAAAAATAAGTAATGAATGGTCTTTGCAATCAACGGTGAGTCCGCAAGGAACTGCGTGGGTATAGCCACCGTTTGCAATTGATGTTTTATTGTTGTGGTCGGTTGAAATTTCCTGAACCGTGTAGGCGAAAGCGATATAATTTCCTTCGGGCACTTTTTTAAATTTAAATGGCTTCTGATTTTCTTTGACCTCCAAAGAATATATTTTACTGGTTTCCTTGTTTTTCAGATAAACGTTCATTGCCGGAATATAGTCCGAAGGATAACATACGGTTCCTCTAACGGTTCCGCCTGTGCTGCTGCAACTTGTCAATAAAATTGCCGATAAAAACAAAAGGATATATAGATTTTTCATCACTAAGACATTAAATATTGTAATTTATTATTTTTAAGCAATATACTCAATTAAACGAGGCCTAAATTTATTTATGCCTTTCATTTTTAAATGTTATCCCAAAGCGAAAATATTCTTCATTTCTTGAGATAGGTTCAAAAAGCGATAAATATCATACTTTGAATTGACCAAGGTCATTTCAGATCTTAAAAATAATTGTTCTCTTTGTATAAATCAAATCGAAATATAAAAATCACAGAAAATAAATTATAAACTAAATAAAAAAAAATGGAAACACAAACGACGGGCAAAACTTACAAAAAATTAGGTTTTTCCTACTTGGAAACGGCAGAAATAGTTGTAATTCTAAATAAAATTATTGCCAACTATATTGTGCACTATCATAAACTCAGAAGATTTCATTGGAATGTTGAAGGACCTGATTTTTTTGAACTCCACCAACAATTTGAATTGGAATATGAAAACGCAAAAGAGATTATTGATATTCTGGCTGAAAGGATTCGTGTATTTGGCATAAAAATTAATTATACCATAAATCAGTTTATAGAACTTTCAGCTATCAGGGATGATGCCGGAGAATTGACCTCATTACAAATGGTTCAGGAGGTTTTGAAGGACTTTAATGTCATTCATGACGATTTGTTGGAAGCTTCTAATTATGCTTCAAATGCTGGAGATATTGGTACGGAAGAGATTCTTGCGAGTATCATTAGTGATTTGGAAAAAAGACATTGGATGTTTACTGTTTGGACTAAGAGTAATTGATTATTACCAAAATTTCAAAATTAAAAGAATCGAAAAAAATATTGAAATATCAGATATAACTTGAACAAGTTACTTTGTCGCAGCTTTATAATTAATGAATAAGTTTTCTGATAAATGTTGGTTAAGGTTACAAAACAAAAGGTTATTATAAAAAAACGGACAATAACTTTGAGAAATGGATAAAATGTTAAAATTCTAAATTTAATAAAATTATGAATAAAATAGAAACAAGTAAAAATGGATACATTACAGAAATACGAGATGTAAATAATAATCTGATAAGTGAAATTATTATACGAGGTTCGTTGTACAAATACAACACAAAATACAAAACCTATAACAGTGTTGCCAGGAATGAGCTTTTACATGAATCAAGTCTTATAGTAACTGAAAAATCCCACACTTAAAGTAAACCTTTTGTCATTGCTCCAAGTAATTTTTATATAGTAAATTTTCCTGCTGTTTATGCTTATGGACAGCAAAAAAGGAATATTCCCTGTTATTTTGATTGGGACTTTCTGATATATATCAATAATACAGTAACTTACTAAATGATATTGCTCATTGTAGCTTTAAAAGTTTAATGTCAATTTTATAATTTGAAAAAGTAGTTTATTGCAAAATTATGTTGACTGTTAAAAAACACGGTATTATTCTGGAAAAAACAGACAATAACTTTGAAAATGAAGGGGTATTTAATCCGGGAATTTTTCAGGATGGAAATACTGTTCATATGTTTTATCGTGCTGTTCGCGAAGGTAATTTTTCAAGTGTTGGCTATTGTAAATTGTCTGGTCCCTTAACGGTTATTGAAAGAAATAAAGAACCTGTATTTTACCGAGAGGAAAGTTTTGAATTTCAGGGCGTTGAAGATGCGAGAATTACAAAAATTGAGGATACATTTTACATGGCTTATGCTGCTTATGACGGCATTAATGTATTTGGCGCCTATGCCACGTCAAAAGATTTAAAAAACTTTGAAAGAAAAGGGGTTATTACGCCAAAGTTCACATTTGAGGAGTATGAAGAGCTTGTAAAAAAGAATTGTGATAAAATTAGTGATGCGCATATAAGATTTTACAGTCTTTTTATGAAATATAGACTTGCAGCGTTAATGAAGGACAAAATTTATGTATGGGATAAAGATATTGTCTTTTTTCCGAAAAAAATAAATGGCAAACTGGCTGTTTTACATAGGTTATATCCTTCTATTCAAATGCTTTATTTTAACAAGCCGGAAGATCTTACCATCGAATTTTGGAAAAAATATATATCAAACTTGCACAAGCACGTGCTATTGTCTCCTGAAGGAACACATGAAAGTGCCCATATTGGAGCAGGGTGTCCTCCTGTTGAAACCGAAAAAGGGTGGCTGATTATCTATCATTCTGCCCAAACTACACCAAAAGGAGTGATTTATCATGCTTCCGCCGCATTGCTGGATTTAAAAAACCCAACAATTGTAAAAGCAAGACTTAAAAAGCCTTTGTTTTCTCCAACAGAACCTTGGGAAATTAATGGAATTGTAAACAATGTAGTTTTTCCGACAGGAACAGCGCTTTTTAATGAGGAACTTTATATTTATTATGGCGCAGCGGACAGCAGGGTAGCGGTAGCGTCTGTCAACATTAATGAACTTTTGCAAAAACTTAAAAAATAATAACAATGAAAAATCCACCTGCTAAATCTAAAGTTTTCTTTGTGAAAACATATCCGCCAACCCCTTGTGGCATCGCGATATTTACCCATGATTACACTACGGAAATTACAAATATTTTTGGTGAAGTGTTTAAATGTGTGAATCTTGCAACATCTATAAATAGTTATGTAACCAACCCCAAGATTAAGGTACATACATTTGTTTCGTGATAAAATTATCGCGAAAATGAATCGCATCTGATATCTTGTTGTGACTAGAGTGCTTGCCGCAACATGAATGAAATTTTGCAAAAACTCATAAAACTATAACAATGAAAAATCCACCTGCTAAATGTAAAATTGTCTTTATGACAACATATCCCCCAACTCAATGCGGAATTGCCACTTTTACGCAAGATCTTACCAATGCGATTGCCCATGTTTTTGGCGAATCTTTAGAATGTGTAATTTGTGATTTAACCGAAAAGCCGAAAAGCGCTCCCAATATTTCATATACATTAAATCCAAAAATAAAGGAGGATTATCGACGGGTAGCTTTAGAGATTAATAAAGACAATTCAATTAAATTGGTTCATATTCAACATGAATTTGGCTTGTTTGGCGGGGAATATGGAAATTATTTGTTAGAATTTTTGGAGGCGGTTAACAAACCCATCGTTTATACTTTTCATAGCGTAATTCCAAACCCTGACAATACATTGAAATCATTTGTGCAACATTTGGTTTCCTTTGCTGTTTCCGTTTTTGTGATGACCAAACAATCTCAAAAAATTTTGATGGAACAATATGGAATTGAGGAAGACTTTATTCAATACATGCCACACGGAACACATATAGTCAACTATAAAAACCCCGATGAATTGAAAGTGAAATTTCATTTTGAAAACCGAACAATATTATCAACTTTTGGTCTTTTAGGGGAAGGAAAAAGCATTGAGACGGCATTAAAGGCGTTGCCGGAAATAATTGAACACACCCCAAACGTTTTATACTTGGTAATTGGAAAAACACACCCCAACAATATTAAAAATAATATAGATGAATATCGCAACTATTTGGAAAATTTAGTAAATGAATTAGGGCTACAAAATCACGTGCTTTTTATAAACCGTTATTTAGAATTGCAGGAATTGTTGGATTACTTAATGGTAACGGAAATTTACTTGTTTACCTCAAAAGATCCAAATCAGGCAGTTAGCGGCACTTTTTCTTATGCCATGAGTTGCGCCTGTCCTATTATCGCAAGTTCAATACCACACACAAGAGAGGTGTTAACTTCGGATGCCGGATTGCTTTTTGAGATTGGAAACTCAGACCAGCTGGCAAAACTCACAAAGCTTTTGCTTTCAAATAGCGATTTGCGTAAATCCATGGCCCTTCAGGCTTTTCAGAAAACCAGGGAATCTTCTTGGGAAAATATAGCCATAAAACACATTCATGCTTATGGTAAATCTGTGAATCAGCTTTTGGAAATCGATTATGACTATCCTGCAATTAAATTGGATCAAATTAAAAAAATGACTACGCCATTAGGAATCATTCAATTCAGTAAAATAAGCATTCCTGACATTTCTTCAGGATATACCTTAGACGATAATGCCAGAGCATTAATTGCTATTTGTCTGCACTATAAATTATTTAGAAAAAAAGAAGATTTAAAATACATCAATACCTATTTAAACTTTATAAAACTTTGTCAACAGCCCAAAGGAACTTTTGTAAATTATATAGATAAAAATGGCCATGAACATTTAAAGAATACCTATACTCATATTGAAGATTCCAACGCAAGAGCTATTTGGGCATTGGGCACGGTGGTTTCATTAAAAGAATATTTACCGCATGCAACAGTTGTAAATGCCTTTAATAGTTTTGTGAAATGCTTGCCTTGGGCAAGTAACATTAAATCTCCAAGATCTATTGCGTTTGCCATTAAAGGATTGTATTTATATCATTCCGTTACCCAAGACATTCAGGCAGCCTCTATTATTAAAAAACTCGGAAAAAATTTGTTGGCAGATTATTACTTAAATGCAGCCGAGGATTGGAATTGGTTTGAAGATAAGCTAACCTACGCCAACAGTATATTGCCCGAAGCTATGCTTTATTCCTATTTGATAACAGAAGAGACAACTTTTAAGAAAGTTGCGATAGCATCTTTTGATTTTTTATTGTCTAAAATGTTTGTTAATGGCGATTTTAAGGTTATTTCAAATAAAGGATGGCATAAAAAAGGCATGGAACCGCAACAATATGGAGAACAGCCAATTGATGTTGCCTGCACCATTCAAACCTTGGATATTTTTCATAAAACGTTTGGAATCAAAAAATATGAAAACATGATGAAAGTGGCTTTTAGCTGGTTTTTAGGAAGAAATCATTTAGAACAAACCATTTACAATCCTATTACAGGTGGTTGTTATGATGGATTGGAAAAAGAAATTGTAAACTTAAACCAGGGTGCGGAATCCACTATTTGTTATCTCATTGCCCGTTTGGTGATGGAAAGTAATCAAATTGTTAAACCCCAACATATTTTTAGGAAAATAACTGTTAAGACGAAAAAAGTTTCAACATATAGCAATAATATTAAATCCATTTAATAATTAATTAGCCAATCTTAAACATTCTATAAGTTGTGTAAAAGCCAATGCTAAAATTGAATAAAATATCCAAGCCAAATTTATTTACAGATAAATGAATTGATGAAAATGCCTTGGCAATTGGAGGCATGAAATACGCAGCTCCTGTAAGAAAAAAGCAAAGGACAATAGCGAACTTAATCTCAGGATTTAAAGTCACTTGATTTTTTGCAATTACCAACCACCTATAAAAACATTGGAACTTGGAGCCTATTTCTGGGTTTTATTATTTTCAACAATATAACCCATCATTTTTTTAATCAGGTGAACCCTGTCAACACCTCTAACATTGTGCTCATGCATTGGATAGGTGAAAAAATCGATTTGGACTTTTTGTTTTACGGCTTCCTGCAACAACGTCATACTGTGCTGAGGAACCACGGTTGGATCAATACTTCCGAGAATCAGCAACAATTTTCCGTCTAAATTTTTTATATAATTGTGAACTTTTGCTTTTTCGTAGCCTTCAGGGTTTTCTTGAGGCGTATCCATATAGCGTTCGCCATACATCACTTCATAATATTTCCAGTCAGTTACCGATCCGCCGGCAACAGCAGTGGTAAATACACCCGGATTTCGAAGCATTAAACTGCTTGTCATAAATCCGCCAAAACTCCAGCCATTTACCGCTATTCTATTGCTGTCAACAAAATCTAGTGATTTTAAATAGTCAACACCGGTAAGTTGATCCTCCATTTCAACATCACCTAAATGGCGATGAATCACACTTTCAAATGCAAAACCTCTATTTTCTGAACCTCTGTTGTCGAGTGTAAAAACAATATAGTTTTCTAAAGTTGCAAAGGCGGTCATCCATAAATTAGAGCCTCCCAACCAGGAATTTGTGACCAATTGTGCATGAGGGCCACCATAAACATAGATCATAACTGGGTATTTTTTTGTGACGTCAAAATTGGCGGGTTTTGTGATTTTTGCGTACAAATCGGTACCGTCATTTCCTTTTAATGTTACAAACTCGGTTGTTCCTATTTTGTAATCTTTCAGCGGATTCTCAGCTGTGAAAATGGAGGTTGATTTTCCTTTTTTTGTGGCGATAATCTCAATATTTGTTGGGATGCTCAAACTGCTGTAGTTATCGATTAAATAATTTCCGTTGGTGTTTAATTGGTTTGAATGCGTACCGTTTATTTTTGAAAGTTTGGTGTATTTCCCTGTTTTTAAAATTACTTTAAAAGCATGCATTTCTCTTGGGTCAGCTCCGGTTCCAGCGATAAATACATTTTTTCCATTTTCATCAAAGCCTAAAATTTCGGTCACTGGCCAATTAAAATTGGTGACTTGTTTTACGAGTTTTCCATCGGTTGTATAGTGGTATAAATTCATAAATCCGCCACGCTCACTAAACCATAAAAAGTTGGTATTGCTGTTGGGTAAAAACACGGCATCGTGTTCTGGTTCCGTCCATTTGTCGTTGGTTTCTTCAAATAACGTGTTCACTTTTTTACCTGTTGAAACCTCGTAGCGATTGTACCAAACATGGTTTTGTCCCCGATTTATTTCGGCAACCAAAATATATTTTTCATCAGGTGTCCACGATAAATTTGTCAAATAATGTTCATCTGAAGTGTCAATAGTCAAGTAAATATTATTTTTTGTTTTTAAATTATAAATGCCAATTTTGGCAATTTCGCTTCCTTGTCCGGCCATAGGATATTTTATATTTTTTAGCGAGGCTGGATAAGTGGTTATGTCTATCAAAGGATAATCTGTAACATTGCTTTCATCTTTTTGGTAAAACGCCAAATAATTTCCTTCAGGACTCCAGAAAGTTCCTTTCACAATGCCAAATTCACTCCTGTGAATGGCTTGTCCGGAGACAATGTTTTTATCTTCAATGCTGGTCACCGCAATTTTTGGATTTGTAGCTGTACCGATATATAAATTATTGTCTAATGTGTAAGCAACTGCCTTGGCTTTGCAATTGTATTCATCATTCTCTGCATTTTCATCGAAAGAAACCGTTGTTTTTTTAACAGTGTTCACATAATCAAAAATTTCAATGGCATTTCCACTTCTGAAGACAAAATCTGTCGATGAGATTTCTATTAATTGAGGGAATCGTGTTAATTCCGGATAGCTTTTTTGAAGAACGGACAGCGAAATGTTTTTGGTCACTTCATTCGAAACAGCATCCGTAAAAATCAAGGCATTGTCTTTTTGAAAAGCATAGGTGTTGGAATTATTAACCCATTGAAGATCAGTTAATGAAGCTGGGTTCAATCCCTTTTGATAGCCCAAAACGGCATCTTCAAGGCTTAAGGTTGTTTGCTGCGAAAATCCTAAAATAAAAGTGCATAAAAACAGAAATGAAAATATTTTTTTCATAAGGAATATTGATTTTTTATAAATGAATATTAAAATACGTAATTATAATTTTTTTATGTTGATACCTATCAGTTTGTCCTAAAAATCTAATCTTGCCATGATAGGGAAATGGTCTGAAAATTTCACGTCATAAGTCTTGAAATTATTGACTTTTATTCGGTTATCAGTTAAAATATAATCGATACGAACAGGTAATTTATAATCGAAAGTTCTTCCAAAACCTTTGCCTGCAACTTCAAAAGCATCGTTTTTGCCTTTTCTTAATTGATGGTAAACATAAGAAAAAGCCGTATTGTTAAAATCTCCGCAAATAATGGATTTATAGGTGATTTTTTCTTGGTGAAGCAAGATTAATGAAACCTGATTGACCTGAATCTTAAATGCATTTTGCACCCTGGTTTTAAATTTTTCTGAATTTTCTTGGGTGAAATAATCCTCCTTCGGATTTAGATTTAAACTTTCGAGGTGAATATTGTAAACGCGAACAGTATCGTTGTTCCTTACAATATCCGCAAATATGGCATTGTTTGTCGTATTCGAAAAATTTAGGGATCCTGAATTTATGATTTTATATTTCGAAAAAATAGCATGGCCAAAATGGTTGTTCTCATTGCTTATTTTTATGTACTCATAAGGATATTTTAATCCTTTTTTTAAGGATGGATGGAATTCCTGAATGCATAAAATATCAGGATCTTTAGAATTGATGAATTCATAAATTTTTTCATCCACATTATTTTCCTTAATCCATTTATATAGGTTGAACATTCTCACATTATAACTCATAATCTTAACGTCATCAGTCAATATGACTTCCTTATCCTTAAAGGTGTATAATTTTGTGAGGTATTGATAACCGATGGCCAAAACAAAGAAGGAAAGAAAGATTTGTTTTTTTAATCGGATCAGCCAATAGATTAAAAATAAGATGTTTATGGCAATTAAAACAGGAATTAACAAGCTTATCAACGCAAAAAACGAAATGGTTACTGGGGAAACATAATAATTTAGATAGGATAAAAGCAGCAATGTGGCGAAAAGCGAATTCAGGATAAAAATAAATTTATCAAAAAGGGCTAAATTTTTCATAGTTTATTCTTTTCCGGATCTAAATAAAAAGTCTTTTTCTTCTTGTGATAGGCTTTCATAACCTGATTTGCTTATTTTGTCTAAGATATCATTAATTTTTCGTTGTTTTGTTTTTGAAACTTGTTCTGATGGACTTTTTTTCCCCGATTTATAAACTGTCTTTAAAGGACCGGATTTTTTTGTTTTGAAAGCATTCGCAAAAAAAGCCACAATGCTTTCGAGCCATTTCCCAAGATCATTGCCTTTTTCCAATTGCTTTGCGTAAATAAATCCGAAAGCCGCACCTCCCAAATGGGCAATTGCACCGCCATTGTCTGCGGTTGCCAATTGCAAAATACTTAAAACCACCCAAATAGCGGCTAAAACCCATAATTCAACACTACCAATAAATCGCAATCGGAGCGCATAACGAGGTATTTTTGCAGCCAGTGCCACAAAAATGGCACTCACTGCCGCAGATGCCCCTCCGAGAGGTGCCCCAATTTTTGACGTGAAATAATAATAGGATAAAAAGGTTATGCTCCCGACAATTATACCCGAAAAGTAACAATTTATAAATTGTTTTTTACTGTGAAAATCCAGAAATAAATTCCCTACATAATATAAAACCAGCAGATTTGACAATACATGAAATAAACGCTCATGAATGAAAGCGTAGGAAATAAGTGTCCAAGGTTTTGATAAAAAACTATTAAAATCTGCAGGCAATGCCAACCATTGCAAACTGAAAGCCGTGAACAAAACGGTGGTTAAAAAGAAGAATACATTGAGGTATATTATTTTTTCAACCGCACTGGCGTTGTGGTAAGCATTTTTTATGTCGTTGATAATCGTCAATTTAGTTCCATTGTTTAAATTGGTTTTGTTTCCAGTACCAAGCAATTATAAATCCGATTAAGGCTCCGCCTAAATGTGCAAAATGCGCGATGTTTCCAACAGAATATTTTGTAATTCCGAAGAATAAATCACCCAAAATAATTAATGGAATAAAATATTTCGCGGAAATAGGCACCGGGAAAAAGATCAATGCCAGTTTTGCATTTGGGAATGCCATGCCAAATGCCACTAAAATTCCGTAAACAGCGCCTGATGCGCCAATAGCTGGCGTATGGTAAATGGTATAAAACTCTGAAAGATGATCGCCGGAAATCGTTTCTAAAATTTGTGGATTGTAACTTCCGGTATTCAAAATGCCTTGAATGTCTGTTCCTGTTAAACCAATACCGACCAATTGGTCATAAACCGAATTGAACTGGTAATAATTAACCAAGGTATAAATTATTCCTGCCCCCAAACCGGCCGACATATAGAAGAATATAAATTTGTTTCTTCCCCACATTTGTTCCAATGGGGTTCCAAATGCCCATAAGGCATACATATTAAACAGGATATGCATGAACCCGCCGTGCATAAACATATGCGTTAAAAATTGCCAAAACCCAAATTTTTCATTTTCTGGAAAATACAAGGCAAATAAGTTTTGTAAATTTAAATTCGGTATCAATTGCGGTAAAATAAAGAGTATTATATTTATGATTATAATATGTTTGACCGCATCTGTTAATCTTCCCATAATTTTATTTAATTAACAAGGATTAGTTGTTAAATTTTTTATCAATTTCATCAATATCTACTGTGATATATGTCCTTTTTCCAAAAGGGGAACTATCTGGTTGTTTGCACAAAAATAGTTTATTTACAATATCTTCTTGCTCTTTTAGGTCAAGTTTTGTGCCTGTTTTAATAGCCAAACTTTTCGACAGACTTTTCGCCATCAAATCAACCTGGCTAAAACTGGTGTTTGGAATGTCGTTTTTAATGTCTTCCAGCAAGTGTTCAATAATGCCTGTAATTTGGCTTTCAATAATATTTACCGGCATTCCCATAACAACAATGGTGTCGTTTAAAATTTCGCCAAATAAAAAACCTATGGATTCTAATTCCGCTTTTATTTCTTTGATCAGCACAATATCCGAAGTGTTGAAAGACAATTCTAAAGGAAACAGCAATTGCTGGCTCATGGCATCTTTTAAGGTAATATTCTGTAAAAATTCTTCATATAAAATTCGCTGATGCGCCAATTGTTGGTTGATATAGACAATTCCTGATTTGATGCTGCTTACAATATATTTTTTGTGGACCTGATAGGTTTTGCTGTTTTCTTTTTCTTCTGAAAATAAACTGGAATTAACAGTTTCCGATTTAAAATCGATGTTGGTGCTGTCAAGGCCGTTATAAAGGCTTTCCCATTCCTTGTTTTTTTCTCTTCTGTAGGGAAATTGAATGGATTTTTGTGTTTCTGATTTAAACGGATTAAAATCTGGATTCACCAATACCCTTGGATTTGGTGCATTTTTATCTTTTAGGTCATAAGGCGTGTCGAGTGTTGGGTCACGGTCAAAATCTAAAATGGGACCAACATTATATTGTCCTAAACTGTGTTTCACCGTTGAACGTAAAATAGCGTAAAGCGTTTTTTCGTCATCAAATTTTATTTCCGTTTTGGTTGGGTGAATATTGATGTCGATGCTATTTGTAGGAACGGTCAGGTATAAAAAGTAGGTTGGATAATGTCCGCCGGAGAGCAGATTTTCAAAAGCGCTTGAAACGGCGTGATTTAAATAGGAATTTTTAATAAAGCGATCATTTACAAAAAAAAATTGCTCGTCCCTTTTCTTTTTTGCAAATTCTGGTTTTGTAACAAATCCCTTAATTTCAACCAGATCGGTAATTTCATGGATCGGCACTAATTTTTCATTCGTTTTTTTTCCTAAAATAGCGACAATACGTTGGCGTAAATTACCAGTGCTTAAATTGTATATTTCATTTTCATTGTGGTAAAATGAAAAAGCGATATTAGGGTGTGCCAAGGCCACGCGTTGAAATTCATTTACAAGATGTCGCGTTTCAATGGTATTGGATTTCAGGAAATTTCTTCGGGCGGGAATGTTGTAAAATAAGTTTTTAACAGCAACGGAAGTTCCCGTAGGCGTTGAAATATTTTCTTGTGAAATTAAATTACTGCCCTCAATTTTTAAACACGAACCCAATTGCAGGTCTTCCTGTTTTGTTTTTAACTCCACATGGGCAATTGCCGCGATGGAAGCCAATGCTTCACCCCGAAAACCTTTTGTGTGCAAATTGAATAAATCTTCAGCTTTTTTTATTTT
>DAIQBF010000052.1:0-14929 GCA_036781305.1 Lutibacter sp. | reverse complement strand
ATTGGAATATCCACCAACCTGTATTTACCGGCAATTGGCACGGCAGGTTTCGATCGCGTCTCCGTTAATGGGTGTAATCTGGATCCCTGGCCGCCGCCTAAAATAATTGCCAAAACTTTATTCCCTACCATAACTTATTGATTTAACGATTTATATAAATTGATATATGCCAATGCTGATGTATCCCAAGAATGGTTGATGCCCATTATTTTTTTTCTGATTTTATTATATTTTATCTTATTGTCAAACAACTTTACCGCTCTTTCAATAGCCTCTGTAATTTCTGAAACCGTAACTTCTTTATGACAAATTCCAAATCCGCCCTTTTCTGAAATGTCAATAACGGTATCTTTTAAACCGCCAATACTTCTCACAACAGGAATTGCGCCATAACGCAAAGCGTACATTTGGTTCAATCCGCAAGGTTCTACTCTTGAAGGCATCAAAATAAAATCGGCGCCCGCATATACAATATGCGCCAATTTTTCATCATATCCTATAAAAGCATTGTAAGAACCAATATAATCCTTTTTTAATTCATTTAATTGTTCTTCGACAATTTCATTGCCTGAACCCAATAAAAATAAAGAAATATTTTCACTTAGAAGCGCTTTTTTAAATACCTCTGGAAATAAATCCGCGCCTTTTTCTCCAACCAGTCGCCCAATAAATGCAAAAAGTGGTTTTTTAAAGTCCAGATTATAAAGATTGCACAACCATTTTTTATTGACTTCCCTACCAAATTGAACCGTCTCCAAATTATAATTCTCAACCAAGTAGGCATCCGTTTCCGGGTTCCAAACTTCCCAATCAATGCCATTCAAAATTCCGGTGCATTTTGCGCTTTCGTGCCTTAACAAACTTTCAAGTCCATTGGCCTCTTTCTTCAATTCTTCCATATAACTCGGGGAAACTGTGGTTACTTTCCAAGCGCATTTTATGGCTGAGGCAAGCGGATTGATGCTTCCGTCCCAATCCAACAACCCAACATTGTTAAAATTAAATTCGGGAATCATATTAACTTTTTCATGTGAAAACCAACCCTGATATTGTGCATTGTGAATGGTAAGCACCGTAGGAATATTTTTTAATGCCGCATAATCGTTACATTGTGTCATCATAAAAGGAATCAATCCGGTATGATGGTCGTGACAATGCACAGTTGCTGGTTTTTTATCCCAAGTAAGCATCCAATTTAAAGCGGCAATTTGAAACGCCAAAAACCGATTGGTGTCATCCATAGAATACACATAATCTTTAAATAACAATTCGGGAACATCCACTAAAAAAAGGTCAAAACCAATAGTATTGTTAACCAAAGTTTTAATTTGATATTGATATTCTTGTTTTCCCAATTTTAATTTTGAGGAAAATAAAACATAAAATTCATTGTTTTTGGTAAATTTATTGTCGTAAAAAGGCATCATCACTTCCGCAGTGAAACCTGCTGCATTTTGATATTTAGGAAGTGCACCAACAACATCGGCCAAACCGCCTACTTTAGCAATTGGGTAGCATTCGGCACTAATATGGAGTATTTTCATTCAATTAATTTAAATGAAATTTACAAAAAATATATTAAATCTTTATGGCTTAAAGTTTATATTTTTTAAGTTTTTATTGGTAAAAATAAAAATCCATTAAAATTATGGGCAAATATTTATCTTATTTGTGCATAGATGAACGATTAACTTTTCGAGTACCGTTTTTAATTAATAATACAAATGGCACACAGACAAGAAATAATAACCCGAGATATAGAAATATATCCATATAAGAAAGTATGGTGCTTTGTTTTATTATGGAAAGGTCCAATAATTTATAAGCTCTTTTTAAAGCTTCATCCGCACTGAATCCCTTGCTTATAAAAAAATGTTGCAGTTGTTGAATACGCTCTTGAACCTGCATATTTACAGCACTAAAATTAGGAATTAAATCTACCCTATGTTGCTGATTTAATCTAGAAATCATCGTGGTTATGATCGCTATTCCAAATGAACCTCCCAACTGCCTCATCATGCCTGTAAAAGCAGCTCCTTCCCCAATTTCTTTTCCTTTTAAAGTTGATAAAGCCAACGTTGTTATCGGAACAAATAATAAACCCAATCCAACACCTCTAACAACAAGCGGCCAAAACATTAATTCTGCCCCTGTATCTGAGGTTATTAAAATATGCATCCAATAGCTGTAAATAAAAAAAATCGTAAATCCAGCCGCAATTAAATATTTTTGTGACACTCCTTTTTGTAAAAGTTTACCTATAAAAGGCATCATAATTCCCGTTGTAATAGAACTCGGAATTAAAAGTAAGCCTGCTTGTAACGCTGTCCACCCTAAAATAGATTGCGTATAAATAGGTATTATAAATGTAGAGCCATACAAACCAAAGCCTAAAACAAAGGTCATAATTGCTCCCGACATTAAATTTTTATTTCTTAAGACCCTTAAATTTACTATAGGGTTTTCATAAGTTATTTCTCTCCAAATAAATAATATAAATCCAAAGAATGAAAAAACACTTAAAAATACAATTAAAGAATCCTCAAACCAATTATCTTGTTGCCCATGCTCTAAAACAAATTGAAGGGATCCAATGAATATTGTCAAAAATAAAATACCCCACCAATCTACCTGATCGGCCCTGAGTTTATCTCCATATTTTGGACTTCTAACAAATAATATCGTTAAAACAGTCGCTAAAATACCAATAGGAATATTTACATAAAAGATATATGGCCAAGAAAATTTATCGACAAGATATCCGCCCAAAGGAGGGCCAAGTGTTGGACCAACTATAACACCCATCCCATAAATGGCTTGTGCCATTCCCCTTTTTGCTAGTGGATAACTTTCAGTAATAATGGTTTGGGCTGTCACCAAAAGCGCTCCGCCTCCTAAGCCTTGTATAAATCTAAAAACAACAAGCTCCCATAAATTTGTGGCATTCCCGCATAAAAATGAAGCTGTGGTAAATATAATAATGGACGCTGCAAAATAATTTCTTCTGCCAAATTGTTTAGACAGCCAACTAGTCATTGGAATAATAATTACATTTGCAATGGCATAGGCTGTAATAACCCAAGCAATATCAGTTAGTGAAGCGCCAAGGCTGCCTTTCATATCATTCAGGGCAACATTAACTATAGTAGTATCTACAATTTCCAAAAGAGCACATATTATGGCGGTTATTGTAATAATAACTCTTCTATAACCATATTCTACTAGGCTATTCTCTTCTTGCAACATAATTTATTTTAAATGAACATCAACAACTACATTCATGCCAGAGCTTAATCTATCCAATTTTTCTGTGTCATTATCTTTTGTGAAATCAATTTTTACAGGCAAACGTTGAATGGTTTTTACAAAATTTCCTGTAGCATTATCTGGTGGTAAAAGTGAAAATCTAGCCCCTGTAGCGGGTGAAAATGCAGTAATAACACCCTTAAATTTTTCTCCTGGAAATGCGTCGATTGCAATACTTACATTTTGGCCAATCCTCATTTTTTCCAATTGAGTTTCTTTAAAGTTCGCCACAACCCATTTATCTTTGGTGTTTACCAAATAAAATAAAGCCTGGCCAGGTTGCACGAATTGTCCAGCCTGTAAATCTACATTCGAAAGTTGTCCATCAATTGGAGCGGTTAATACAGTATAATCCAAATCAAGTAAAGCCGCATCAAGCATTGCCTGTGCACTACTCACATTTGCCTCTGCAACAGCAACTTGTTTTTCAGATACAGTAGTTGCCGAAACTGCTGCATTGTGTTGACTCGCAGTTACTTCTTGCTGACTTTTCATAATTTCCAACTGCTTTTCGGCTTCTTGCTTTAAAGCTAATGATTGTTCATATTGTTGTGTTGTGATTGAATGATTTTCATATAGATTTTGATAGCGTTTAAAATCGTTTGTTGCTCTCCATAATTTTATTTTTGCAAACTCTATATTTCCTGAAGCAGAATTCACCTGAGCTTTTGATGCAGCAGCAGTTGCTTTATATGACCCAATACTTGTTTTTGCGATTGTTAGCTGACTTTGTGCCGCTTCTAAATTTGCTTTGGCTTGTTCTAGCTTAACTTGGTAATCTCTATTATCTATTACAAAAAGAGTGTCTCCTTTTTTAACCTTTTGGTTGTCTTTTGCATATACCTTTTCTATATAGCCGCCAACATGTGAAATAATCGGATTCATATTGGCTTGAATTTGCGCATCATCTGTTCCTTCATTGGAAAGCGAGTATATAAATTTATAAATACCAAAAAGAGCGAAAATACTCACTATAATGGCGACTATAAAAATTAATTTTTTATTTACTTTAGTAGTTGGTTCCATTTTTATAAAACAATTATTTAATTATTGATTCTTTCGGTTAAGTAGCCTTGAGCAGTGAGCAGTTCATAATATGCTTGCACGATACTTGCACCTGCATTTGCAAGATTTATTTTAGATTCAAGCTGTTGTAAATCTGCTTCTAAAAGATCATTTGTATCAGCCAACCCATTCTCAAATTTATCTTTTACAATGCGATAATTTTCAATGGCCTGTTCTTGGGACTGTGTATATACTTTAAATTTTGCAAGTGCTAACAAATAATTTTGTTTTGCATTTTCTATTTGAATTTTTACCTGATCAGTAGCTTTATTAAGTGTATATTCCATTTCTTCCGCCTTACTTTTAGCTACTTCAACATTGCTTTTATTTTTAAAAATATCTGAAACGTCGTACGAAATACCAACGCCAAAATTCATGGCATTATAAACACTTAATACATTTCCAATATTTAACGCGGTGTAACCTCCAATAAAAGAAACAGACGGAAAGTAATTGCTTTTTGCCATATCTATTTTGTTTTTTTCGGCTTTGGCTGTAAATTTCAATGCATTTAAATCGGCCCTAGAATTAATTGTATCAAGTTGAAGCGGCTCTTTTGAAATTAAAAAACTTGATTCATCAATTTCTAACAACGTATTTTCAGGTAATTTCAAAAAAACGGAAAGTTTATAATTCAAAATTTTAGCATTTTTTTTAGCTTCTTCAAGTGATAATTCAACATTCGCTTCCTGTAATTTTGCCTTAAGCAGATCGTTTTTAGCCAACAACCCATTTTCTTCCATAGAACTAAAATCTTTCACTCGCTGCTGTGCGCTTTCTAAATTCTCCTTTATAAATACGATTGTTTTAGTTGCTTTGTAAAGGTTTATGCAATCTTCGATGGTTTGAATTCCAATTTGTTCTTTACTGTTTTTAGATTGAAAAGTAGTGGCTTGATACATATTTTCGCTGGCATTTATCGCATTCTTAGCTCTAAAGCCAGAAAATAAAGGCATCGATAAATTGGCCTGGCCCAAAATTAAGTGATTAATAATAGGTACACTTGCCGGCTGTCCAGTTTCTTCAGAATCACTTTTTCCCAAGCTGATTTTTGAATTTACATTGGCATTTGTTAGGTAATTGAGTTGGCCCGAAAGTTTAAAATTTGGATACTGATTGTTTTTTATATCATTTAATTCCCTTTCGGCAGTCAATATTTTAACATCCGACAGTTTTGCTTCATCACTATTGGCTAAAGCCAGCTGAACTGCCTGTGCCAAAGTTAAGTGTGTAACTTCCTGAGCTTTTATACTTTCAACGGCCAAAACACTTATCATAAAAAAAAGTAAAAATTTATATTTCATGGGTTGATGATGCTTTAATTGTTTGTTGAATATATTTGGTTATTATAGGATGCGCACAATTATCAATTGAAATTTCCTCAATTAAAAAAGACTTTGTTATAATAAAAATGAAAAATATTTTCCTAAAATAATTGGCATAACAAACTGAATACTGCTATTTTTGAGATAATTCTCTTTCTTTTTGATTAAGATAACTTTAAAATCAATTTGCCTTTCTTTGATTGAAGATTCAAAGTTTTTAATTTTATAAATACCCCTATTTTTATGGATTCTTTTTACTGTTAAACTAAAACACCAACTACTTTTTGAAGATAATTTATGTCTTTTGAAATTATTGTTTCCAATTTTAAGTTAAAATTTGATACGTTATAAAAGTGTATCTTCGAATAATTTCTCTCTAGAATCAATGTAATATGAATTCTCTGCCAAGTTAATTTCAACTTCTTTTGGAATTGTTCTAATTGAAGTTCCGTCAAAACCTTTTTCAGCAAATAACTTTTCTGATGCTTTTAAAATTTAATTTTTTTTCGTAAACCTCCACACCTTGTTTTAAAAACAGGAACAAAATTAAACGTTTATGCAGTTTAAACAAACGATTAATTAATCTTTTTTTATTTTTAAAGCTAAATATTTTGAAAAATCTTCCTAAAGCAAAAAAGACTCCAAAAATAAATTTGGAGTCCTTTAAAAAATAAAATTGTAAAACGTCTTTTTTTAAAAATTATGCATTTTGTTTTTTTATTAAATTCAATGCAGACCCTTCCTTAAACCATTCAATCTGACTTTGGTTGTAAGTATGGTTTAATTGTATAACATCTTTGCTTCCATCAGCGTGAACCAATTCCAAAGCCAAGGTTTTTCCAGGCGCAAATTTATCCAAATCCAAAAAGTTAAAAGTGTCATCTTCCTGAATTAAATCATAATCCGCTTCATTGGCAAAAGTTAAGCCTAACATTCCCTGTTTTTTAAGGTTTGTTTCATGGATACGCGCGAAAGATTTCACGATAACCGCCGCAACGCCCAAATGACGTGGTTCCATGGCCGCATGTTCCCGTGAAGAACCCTCGCCATAATTGTGGTCACCCACAACAATTGAATAAACGCCTGCTGCTTTATAAGCTCTTCCAGTATCTGGCACAGTGCCAAATTCACCAGTCAATTGATTTTTTACTTTGTTGGTTTCTTTACCAAAGGCATTCACTGCTCCAATTAAACAGTTGTTAGAAATATTGTCCAAATGTCCGCGAAAACGCAACCAAGGTCCCGCCATAGAAATATGGTCGGTAGTACATTTTCCAAAGGCTTTTATCAATAATTTAGCGCCCTTTACATTCGTTCCAATCGGTTGAAATGGCTCAAGCAATTGCAATCTTTCGGAAGTTGGGCTCACCAAAACTTCTATTTTGCTTCCGTCTTCAAATGGTGCAACAAAACCTGCATCTTTTACATCGAAACCATTTGGCGGCAACTCAGAACCAGTTGGCTCTGCAAATTTAACTTCCACGCCGTCTTCATTGATTAGCGTATCCGTCATCGGATTGAAATCCAGCCTACCGGATATTGCAATCGCAGCGACCATTTCTGGTGAAGCCACAAAGGCGTGGGTGTTCGGATTTCCATCAGCTCTTTTTGAAAAGTTTCTGTTGAAAGAGTGAATAATGGTGTTTTTTTCCTGTTTTTCAGCACCTTCCCTATCCCACTGACCGATACAAGGTCCGCAGGCGTTGGTAAATATTTTGGCGTTTAAATCTTCAAAAATGGTTAACAAACCATCTCTTTCAGCCGTAAAACGCACTTGTTCGGAACCCGGATTGATCCCAAATTCAGCTTTGGCCACTATTTTATTGTCCACTGCCTGTTTTGCAACTGAGGCTGCTCTCGACAAATCTTCATAAGAGGAATTTGTGCAGGAACCGATTAATCCCCATTCCACTTTTAGAGGCCAATCATTTTTTGTGGCCTTTTCGGTCATTTCACCAACTGGTGTAGCCAAATCTGGCGTAAACGGACCGTTTAAATGGGGTTTTAATTCTGATAAATTGATTTCGATTACTTGGTCAAAATATTTTTCTGGATTTGCATACACTTCCTTATCGCCTGTTAAATAAGAGGCTATTTTATTGGCTTCATCAGCCACTTCATCACGGTCTGTTGCGCGCAAATAACGTTCTATAGATTCATCATAACCAAAAGTGGAAGTTGTGGCACCTATTTCTGCACCCATATTGCAAATGGTGCCTTTTCCGGTTGCCGACAACGCTTTAGCACCTTCTCCAAAATATTCAACAATAGCACCAGTTCCGCCTTTTACGGTTAAAATACCTGCAACTTTTAAAATCACGTCTTTTGGCGCTGTCCAGCCAGAAAGTTTTCCCGTTAATTTAACGCCAATCAATTTTGGAAATTTCAATTCCCAAGCCATTCCAGCCATAACATCAACAGCATCTGCACCTCCTACGCCAATAGCGATCATTCCCAATCCACCGGCATTTACCGTATGCGAATCTGTTCCAATCATCATTCCTCCCGGAAATGCATAATTTTCAAGCACCACTTGATGGATAATTCCTGCGCCCGGTTTCCAAAAACCAATTCCGTATTTGTTAGATACTGAAGCCAAGAAGTTAAATACTTCACTGCTGTTATTTAATGCGGCCTGTAAATCTTTATCAGCGTCAATTTTGGCTTGAATTAAGTGGTCACAATGAACGGTTGTTGGCACAGCCACTTTGGTTTTGCCTGCTTGCATAAATTGAAGCAAGGCCATTTGTGCGGTTGCATCCTGACAGGCAATTCTGTCCGGCGCAAAATCCACATAATCTTTTCCACGAACAAAAGCTGTTTTCGCTTTGCCATCCCAAAGGTGGTTGTATAATATTTTTTCAGCTAAAGTTAAAGGTTTTCCTACTACAGTTTTAGCGGCATCAACACGTTCTGCCATTCTGCTGTAAACACCTTTAATCATTTCAATATCAAAAGCCATATCTATAATTTTAATTAAGTTATTTTAATTTCGCGAAGGTACGAAAAATGATTCCTTTAATCCATAAAATGGCAGTATCTGGCTCATTTTTGTAGATAAAATATTTACAAACCCCATTATTTTTAAAACAGCAAAAAAGGATTGCGAAAACGATATAGATATTAAGAATATGGCAATAAGACCAATACAATTTACAAATTAAACAAGCGGATACTGAATGAATTTTATTTAGGCAGTACATTTTAACCTCATTTATATTTTCTGTCTCTATACTTTAAAATTGGCAATTCAAAATAACGATAAATAATGTTTGAAAAGATAACAGTAACCATTAAAAACAAAAAAATCAAACCAACCCTTTGAAAAATTGAATTGGTGGATACATCAAATATTTCCTGCATTCCTAGCAAAACTATGGAATAGTTAACCAAATATATGGAATATGAATTTACACTTATAAATTTAATTGGTTTAAAAAATATTCCTGAATGATTTAATGTTGAAAAATAAGGAAACAAAAGCGCTAAACTTAAAATTACTGTTTGAAGGTACACAAATACATAAAATCCTAAATTGGTTTGAGGCGTTAAATTTAATCGATAAATAAGAAAATGAATTAAAATAAAAATCAATATGCCCACAATCAATAAATAAAATTTAAATCTTTCCGTGATTTCTGAATACTTTTGAACTACAAAAACAACTAAAAAACCTATATAAATAGAGTCAATTCTGTAAATAACCACCTTTCTGAATGATGCGCTCCAATCATTATATGAATTTATTTCAGCAGAAAAATAATACTTTGTTTTTAATAATGCCAATCCAAAAATTAAAAGAAGGGCAACCCAGAGAAATACTTTTTCCTTATTGCTGTTTATAAAAATTTTAAAACTAAAAAATAGCAAAAATGGCAAAAGTAAGTAGGCATATTCTTCTATCGACAAACTCCATGCTTCCGTAAAAAAATCAGGATGCGGTGTCGAAAAATTTTGTAAAAAAGGAACATATAAACCTGTTGTTTTTGGTAAATCTTTCCCTAAAAACAAAAAGATCAAAACATTTAAAAAGAGCACTAAAAAATAATTGGGAAGTGTCCTAAACCACCTTCGCTTCCAAAAACTAAGCAAATCCTTTGAGCTTGTTTTTTGAAGTTCTATTTTTCTTAAAAGAATCCCTCCAATCAGAAAACCGCTTAAAACAAAAAACAAATCTACGCCTATCGCCCCTAAAATTCTTATTCCGGTAAAAATGGGGTTTTTGGAATTTGGAAAAGCCAACAGGGTCGCATGCGACATTACCACCAAACCAATTGCAATAGACCTTATAAGATCTAATCCAAAAACTCTTTTGATTCTTGTTGAACCCATTCATTAATATTTGAATAAAAGTAATCTTTTTATCCAAATTATCGTGATTTCTAACAATTCTAAAAAAGAAAAAATAAGTAGGTCTGTAAGCCGGATTCTGTACTTCGAAAAGTTCTTATCATTTATCTAGACTATAAATTGCTCTATAGTTCGAGCTGCCTACCCCTTGAAATAATGCGAGTCACACTAAAATTTCAATATACATGGCATTTCACCGCATAGAGTTTACCTGGTTTCACTACAGCCGAACTGTACTTGCTTTCTGTTGCACTTGTCCTCAGCTTGCGCCGGATGGATGTTATCCACTATGCTACTCTTTGGTGTCCGGACTTTCCTCTCCAATAAATTGAAGCGATAAGACGACCTACTAATTTTTTGCAAAAATAAACTAAAATTTACCAATAAAAAAACCCACTCAAAGATTGAGTGGGAAAATTGCTATGAAAAAGAAAAAGTGTTATTGGATATTTCACCAATAACTTTTCAAATATAGTTTATTTTCAAAAAAGAAAAAATTTTTTAATGTTTAAATTTTATGAAAACATATCTTTCACTTTTTCAAAAAATGATTTGTCTAATTTTGAAGGATTTGGTTTAAAATTTTCGTCTTTTTTATTGGCTTCAAAAAAAGCTTCTTGTTCTGGCGAAAGTGATTGGGGGGTCCAAACATTGGTATGAACCAACAAATCACCATTTCCATAATTATCTATGCTTGGCAATCCTTTTCCACGCAAACGTAAAATTTTTCCAGATTGTGTTCCGGGCTCAATTTTAATTTTTACTTTTCCTGTTACGGTATCAATGTTTTTTGAAATTCCTAAAACAGCTTCAGAAAAATTGATATATAAATCGAAATGTAAGTTTGTTCCTTCTCTTTTTAAGGTTTCGTGAGGTATTTCTTCAATAACCACAATTAAATCTCCATCAATTGCATTGTTTCCAGGAGCTGCATTTCCTTTTCCGTTTACTTTGAGCTGAACTCCTTCGGTAACTCCGGCCGGAATTTTTATAGAAACAGTTTCTTCTTTAAGTTCTAATCCGTCACTATCTGCATTTTTTGGTCTTTTGTCTAAAATTTCACCTGTTCCATGACAAGTTGGGCAAGTGGAAGCAGTTTGCATGCGGCCTAAAATGGTATTGGTGACGCGCATTACCTGACCGGCGCCATTACAGGTGGTACACGTTTTATAAGTAGCGCCTTCAGCCATTACTTTTCTGCGAACTTTTACCTTTTTTTCTACGCCATTTGCTATTTCTTCTAAATTTAATTTGACTCTTATACGCAAGTTACTGCCTTTAACACGAGCTCTTGCCCGACTTGCTCCACTAAAACCGCCAAAGCTGCCGCCACCAAAACCGCCGCCAAAAATATCTCCAAACTGGCTGAAAATATCATCCATGTTCATTCCGCCGCCGCCATAGCCATTTCCTCCTCCATTTTCAAATGCGGCATGACCATATTGGTCGTAACGTGCTTTTTTATTTTCGTTGCTCAGGATCTCATAAGCTTCCGCGGCCTTTTTAAATTTTTCTTCCGCTGCTTTATTTCCCGGATTTTTATCAGGATGGTATTCTATGGCTTTTTTACGATAGGCCTTCTTGATTTCTGCTGGTGTGGCATTTTTGGAAATGCCTAATATTTCGTAATAATCTTGCTTCATTTTTTTTGATTTATTGTCCTGTTACAACTTTTGGATATCTAATGACTTTTTCGCCTAACTTATATCCTTGTTCAAGAACATCAATAATTTTTCCTTTTAAGTCATCACTTGGTGCAGGAATTTGTGTAATGGCTTCATGCAATTCAACATCAAAAGTATCCCCTACATTTACATCAATAATACTTAAGCCTTTTTGGGCTAAAGTGTTTCGTAATTTGTTATTTATCAACTCCACGCCCTTTAAAAGCTCATCATCTTCATCTTTGACTTTTTTAATTTCATTCAAAGCCCGATCAAAATCATCCAAAATTGGCAATAAAACTGTCATTAAATCTTCGCTGGCGGTTTTAAATAATTCTATTCTTTCTCTGGAAGTTCGCTTTTTATAATTTTCGAACTCGGCAAATAATCTTAAAAATTTATCTTTTTCTTGAATAAGTTCTTGTTTCAACAGTTCTTCAACACTTAATTCCTGTGTTTCTTGCTGATTTATGTCCTTATCATTTATATCTTTTGATCCTTTACTGTCTTTCTTCTTACCCATAATTTTTTCATAAAATAGTTATCCTGTAATCGTCTGCAAAAGTATTGCCATTTTTTGAGATATGCCAATATGACACTCTTAAAATTAATAATTTAAAATTAACAATTGATAATTGAAAATCTTGAAGTTAAAATAGGTGAAAAATCATTCCTTTGGAAGCGCTTATCTATTGAAGTAGGCAATAAAATTGATGTTAATCAAAAAAGTGAAATGTGAAAATTAAAGGTATCATCCATTCAATTCTCACAAACAATTAATCTACCCTAATTATTTTAGCGCCGATGGCTTGCAAACGTTCATCAATATTTTGATATCCTCGGTCAATTTGTTCAATATTTTGGATGGTACTGGTTCCTTCAGCCGAAAGTGCGGCTATCAACAACGAAATTCCAGCCCTGATATCGGGAGATGCCATGGTGGTGCCTTTTAAACAAAACTCATGATTCATCCCTATAACCGTGGCTCTATGCGGATCGCAAAGGATTACTTTTGCGCCCATATCAATTAATTTATCGACAAAGAATAAACGGCTCTCAAACATTTTTTGATGAATCAGCACGCTTCCTTTTGCCTGTGTGGCAACCACTAAAATAATGCTCAATAAATCGGGTGTAAAACCAGGCCAAGGTGCATCTGAAATCGTTAAAATTGAACCATCAATATAATTTTGAATTTCATAATTGTCCTGTTGCGGTATAAAAATATCGTCTCCTCTTTTTTCTAATTTAATTCCCAGTTTTTGAAAAACACGAGGTATTAAACCCAAATCGTTCCAGCTAACATCTTTAATGGTTATGGAAGATCTCGTCATCGCTGCCATGCCAATTAAGCTGCCAATTTCAATCATGTCGGGTAGAATTCTATGGGAACAAGCCCCTAATTTTTTGACGCCTTTTATGTGCAACAAATTAGAACCAATGCCTTCAATTTTTGCCCCCATATTGTTCAACATTTTACACAATTGCTGAATATATGGTTCGCAAGCGGCATTGTAAATTGTGGTAATCCCTTTGGCCATTACGGCTGCCATCACAATATTTGCAGTTCCTGTTACTGAAGCTTCATCCAACAACATATTTGTTCCGGTAAGCTGTTTGGCCTCCACACCATAAAAACGTTCGTCTTTATTGTACCTAAATGTGGCACCTAATTGAATAAATCCTTCAAAATGTGTGTCCAATCTGCGTCTTCCTATTTTGTCGCCTCCAGGACGTGGAATATATCCCTTCCCAAATCGCGCCAATAAAGGCCCCACAATCATAATTGAACCACGTAAAGAACTTCCTTCAACCTTGAATTTTTCCGATTCTAAATATTTCAAATCCAATTCATCCGCCTGAAAAGAGTACGTATCCGGGCTAATCCTATCCACTTTTACGCCCAACTCACTTAATATATAGATCAATTTGTTAACATCCCTAATATCTGGAATATTGCTTATAGTCACTTTTTCAGAAGTAAGCAAAACTGCGCATATTACTTGAAGTGCTTCATTTTTAGCGCCTTGAGGCGTAATGCTTCCACTTAATTTATGACCTCCTTCTATAACAAATTTTGACATTATATTGGTAGATAATTTGGTTTATTGTTTCTTTTTCAATATTTTAACTTTGCCGGTCGGCTTTCTTTTTTTCATCAGTTCTTTCACTTCCGATAAAGGTTCGTTTTTACCTTCTAAATCGATTTTTCCTTTGGACAAATCAAGTAAATGATTGTAAATTATATGATCATCAACGGTATCTTTATTCCAGTTTAAGTAACATTTTTTCATATGGTTGGCAATGGCAAAGTATAAAGCTTCACGCGCTTCACCTTCTTCCCAAGTTAGGGCAACAGCAATCATTGTTTGAATGTTATTGCCATAAAATCGGTATTTTGAATCGTATTTCGGATAAGCCAATCGCTCTGGTTTTGCCGCCAATTCTTCTCTTTCTGGCTTTGGATAAGGAGATTCAGCTTCCAATTTAAAATCGGACATGATAAATAGCTGATCCCATAATTTATGCTTAAAATCAGGCACATCCCGTAAATGTGGCTGTAAATTTCCCATAACATCAACAATGGCTTTTGCCATTTTATTGCGTTCTTCGGGATCTTCAATCGCCACACAATTGTCTATCAATTTTTGGACGTGTCTGCCGTATTCCGGGATAATCAAATGAGGTCTTTCTGAATTGTATTCTAAATCAAATTCCATGGATCTGTTCTTTCTATAATATTTTTTGCAAATTACAATATAAATATTGGTTTTACAATGTGTATTTAGGCTATAATAACAAGTTTTGCAAATTGTAACAACAATTTTTTAACGCCAACTGAGGTAAATTTTATTTCGGCTTTTTGACTGGCGCCGTAACCTTCTAAACTAAGCACTTCGCCTTTTCCAAACTTTGCATGCTCAACAAAGGTTCCCACAATAATATTGTCATCAAATAAATTTGCGGAGGAAGCCATTGAAGCATCCACTTTTTTAAAGTTCGCCGGACTTTTTAATTCGATTGGGGGATGTGCTATTTTTTTGGTTGGCGCACGCTGTATCGGTTTTTTAAATCTAATTTTATCTTGTGGAATGTCACCAAAAATATCCTCATCAACAAAAGAGTTTTGTTTGAGCGGCGGCATTTTTGGCGTTAAATGTTCTAAAAAAGCATCATCAATTTCTTCTAAAAATCTGCTTGGCTCGCAATCCACCAATT
>DAIQBF010000051.1:0-15107 GCA_036781305.1 Lutibacter sp. | reverse complement strand
TAGAACTGCCTACAAATTATTAAATCAACAAACCTATTTTACCGCAGGCGTTAAAGAAGTAAGGGCCTGGACGATAAATGTAGGAGATACCGCACCGCAAGCAGCTGGCGTAATTCATACCGATTTTGAAAAGGGATTTATTAGGGCAGAAGTAATTGCTTATGAGGATTTTGTAAAATATGGAAGTGAAGCCAAAGTAAAAGAAGCTGGAAAAATGCGCGTTGAAGGCAAAGAATATATAGTGCAAGACGGTGATATTATGCATTTTAGATTTAATGTATAATTGAGTATTGAAGTTTGAATGATTTGGTTTTTATCATTTTAACCTTATAACTTTCCAGTTTTCAATAATAAATTCCCCCTTCGGAGCTTAGGGGGCTTTTTTAACTTTGTTTGTGTTAATAATTATTTTGACAGACTTTTTTTTATTTCTTAAAGCAAAATAGTACTTTAGCCACGCTTCAAGAACATACAGAATAAATGACAGATCAAACAGCATATACCGAGGATAATATTCGATCGCTCGATTGGAAAGAACATATTCGTCTTCGTCCCGGAATGTATATCGGAAAATTAGGCGACGGTTCATCTCCAGATGACGGTATTTACATTCTTATAAAGGAAGTTATAGACAATTCCATTGATGAATATGTCATGGGAGCCGGTAAAACTATCGAAGTTTTGGTGAAAGAAGAGACGGTTACCATTCGCGATTACGGACGTGGGATTCCATTGGGAAAAGTGGTGGATGTGGTTTCTAAAATGAATACCGGAGGAAAATATGATTCTTTGGCTTTTAAAAAATCGGTAGGTCTAAATGGCGTTGGAACCAAGGCTGTTAATGCATTGTCATCTTATTTTAAAGTGCAATCTTTTAGGGAAGGAAAAACTGTTTTTGCCGAATTTGAAAAAGGAAATATAACGCACGCTGAAAAACCTGAAGAAACAACGCACCGCAAAGGAACCAAAGTAACCTTTGTTCCAGATAAAAGCATTTTTACAAAATTCAAATACAGAAACGAGTATATTGAAAAAATGATTAAAAATTATGTGTATCTAAACACAGGTTTAACCATCATTTTTAATGGAGAAAAATATTTTTCTGAAAACGGGTTAAAAGATTTGTTGGAAGAAAATATTGCTGAAGAAGCCATGTTGTTTCCAATAATTCATTTAAATGGAAATGACATTGAAGTTGCAATTACCTACAGCAAAGCACAATACAGTGAAGAATACCATTCTTTTGTTAACGGACAACACACAACGCAAGGCGGAACGCATCAAAATGCTTTTAGAGAAGCGATTGTAAAAACCATACGTGAGTTTTTTGGCAAAAACTACGAAGCTTCCGATGTTCGAAAATCCATCGTTTCTGCCATCAGCATAAAAGTAATGGAACCCATTTTTGAAAGCCAGACGAAAACCAAATTGGGTTCTACGGAAATGGGCGACGGATTGCCATCTGTTAGGGCATATATAACCGATTTTGTAAAGACGAATTTAGACAACTATCTTCATAAAAATCCGGTTACTGCCGAAAGAATTCAGAAGAAAATATTACAGGCCGAAAAAGAGCGAAACGATTTATCTGGAATAAGAAAATTGGCTCGTGAACGTGCAAAAACAGCTGGTTTGCACAATAAAAAATTACGCGACTGCCGAGTTCATTTAAGCGATTTGAAGAAGGAAAATCGGTTGGAAAGCACCTTATTTATTACGGAAGGAGATTCTGCAAGCGGTTCTATCACCAAATCCAGAAACGTAAATACGCAAGCGGTTTTCAGTTTGCGCGGAAAGCCTTTGAATTCTTACGGAATGAATAAAAAAATCGTCTATGAAAACGAAGAATTTAATTTGTTGCAGGCGGCTTTAAATATTGAAGAATCCATAGAAGACTTACGCTATAACAATATTGTGATTGCAACTGATGCCGATGTGGACGGGATGCATATTCGATTGCTGTTAATCACTTTCTTTTTGCAGTTTTTTCCTGAACTCATCAAAGAAGGCCATTTGTATATTTTAGATACGCCGCTTTTCAGGGTACGGGATAAAAAACAAACTTTTTATTGCTATTCCGCAGAAGAAAAGCAAAATGCCATTGATTCTTTAAAGGGAAAGCCAGAAATTACGCGATTTAAAGGGCTGGGAGAAATTTCACCCGATGAATTTGCCAATTTTATAGGAGATGACATTCGATTGGATCCCGTGATGCTTGATAAAGAAATGTCTATCGATAAATTACTGGAATTTTATATGGGAAAAAACACGCCCGACCGCCAAAAGTTTATCATAGAAAATTTGAAATTTGAATTGGATATTATTGAAGAAAATATTTAATATACGATATTAGATATATGATATTAAATATAATAATGAGGTGTTTATAAGATTTTTGAACTTTTAATATTTAACTTCTACTATCAAAAAGCAACTTTTAATATTTAATATTTAACTTTTAATATCAAAAAATAACTTTTAATATTTTTTTAAAGGATTTGGATTGAACACTATGGAAGAAGATAACAACGAAAACGAACATTTAAACGAGGAATTTGGAAATCAGGAAACCATTACCAAGGTTACGGGAATGTACAAAGACTGGTTTTTGGACTATGCCTCTTATGTTATTTTAGAGCGTGCGGTTCCTGCGCTGAAAGATGGTTTTAAACCTGTGCAACGCAGAATTATGCATTCTATGAAGGATTTGGATGACGGTCGCTACAACAAAGTGGCAAACGTGGTTGGGCACACCATGCAATACCATCCGCACGGTGATGCTTCAATTTCCGATGCTTTGGTGCAACTGGGCCAAAAGGAATTGCTGATTGATATGCAGGGAAACTGGGGAAATATCTTAACCGGTGACCGAGCTGCAGCAGCACGTTATATTGAAGCGCGCTTGTCTAAATTTGCTTTGGACGTTGTTTTCAATCCAAAAACTACAGAATGGCAATCTTCTTACGACGGCAGAAAAAAAGAACCAATAGATTTACCTGTTAAGTTCCCATTGTTGTTGGCGCAAGGTGCCGAAGGAATTGCAGTTGGACTTTCAACAAAAATTTTACCGCATAATTTTAATGAACTGATTGATGCTTCAATAAAACATTTAAAAGGAAAACCTTTTACATTAATACCAGACTTTTTAACTGGAGGAATTGCGGATGTGTCTAATTATCACGATGGAAAAAGGGGAGGAAAAATCAGGGTTAGGGCAAAAATTGGCCAGCTTGATAAAAAAACTTTGGTCATTACCGAAATTCCTTTCGGAACAACAACTTCAAGCTTAATCGATTCCATTTTAAAAGCCAATGAGAAAGGAACGATTAAAATCAGACAAATAGAAGACAATACAGCTGCCAATGTGGAAATCTTGGTGCATTTGCCAAGTGGTATTTCTCCCGATAAAACCATCGACGCGCTATATGCTTTTACCAGTTGCGAGAATCCGATTTCGCCTTTGTGTTGTGTAATTGACGATAACAAGCCGGTTTTTATAGGTGTTTCTGATATTTTAATTCGCTCAACAAACCATACCGTTGAATTGTTGAAATTGGAGCTTGAAATCCAATTAAATGAGTTGGATGAGCAATGGCATTTTGCTTCATTGGAAAGGATTTTTATTGAAAACAGAATTTACCGAGACATTGAGGAACAGGGTACTTGGGAAGGTGTAATTAAAGCGATAGATGAAGGTTTACAACCACACATAAAACATTTAAAACGTCCGATTACAGAAGAAGATATTGTGCGACTTACAGAAATTCGCATCAAGAAAATATCAAAATTTGATATTGACAAAGCCAAACAGTTTATAGAAGGTTTGGAAGAAAAAATTGAAGAGGTAAAAAAACATCTGGCCAACATTATTGAATTTGCCATTGACTATTTTAAAAACTTAAAACTAAAATAAGGAAAGGGAAAAGAGCGTTTAACGGAAATTCGCCTCTTTGATGATATTATAGCCACTAAAGTGGTGATGAGAAACACAAAATTGTATGTAAATAGGGAAGAAGGTTTTGTGGGAACTTCACTGAAAAAAGACGAATATATTGATGATTGCGCCGATATTGATGATGTGATTGTTTTTAGAGGAGATGGGGTAATGACGGTCACAAAAGTAGATTCCAAAACGTTTGTGGGAAAAGACATTATTCATGTGGCGGTGTTTAAAAAGAACGATACGCGCACTGTTTATAATATGATTTATAGAGACGGCAAAAACGGCCCGAGTTATATAAAACGTTTCAATGTTACCGGCGTTACGCGCGATAAGGAATATAATTTAACAGCTGGAAATAAAGGGTCACAAGTCCTTTATTTTACCGAAAATCCGAATGGTGAAGCTGAAACAATAACCATTAATTTACGTGCTGCCAGAAACATAAAAAAATTAAAATGGGATATCGATTTTTCAGACTTGGCCATCAAAGGGCGTGGTTCTAAAGGAAATATTGTTTCTAAACACGCCATTAGAAAAATTGAATTAAAATCGGAAGGCGTTTCAACATTAAAACCTCGAAAAATTTGGTTTGATGAAATCGTACAACGCTTAAATGTTGATAAAAGAGGGGAATTGTTGGGAGAATTTAAGCCAGAAGACAGATTGTTGATTATCAACCAGAAAGGCATCATTAAAACCATTAAACCAGAACTTACCACGCATTTTGACAGCGATATGATTGTGCTGGAAAAATGGATTCCTGAAAAACCGATTTCTGTGATTTATTTTGATGGCGAAAAGGAAAAATACTTTGTGAAACGATTTATGATCGACAATCCGAACAAAGAAGAAGTTTTTATTTCTGAACATCCAAAATCGCAATTGGAAATTGTTGCCACAGATTTTAGACCGATGGCCGAAGTGCAGTTTTCTAAACGAAATTTGGAACCAATTCAATTAAATTTTGAAGAATTTATCGCAATTAAAGGAATAAAAGCACAGGGAAATCAATTGACTGCCGATAAAATTAAGCAGGTAAATATGTTGGAGCCATTGCCTTATGAACCGCCAATTATTAAAGATGTTGAAGTAAATGATGAAGAAGTTATTGACAATGGTTCTTTAACCGCTGATGATATTAATGAGCAAGATGAGGAGACTAGAACTGATGATGCCGGACAAATAACGTTGTTTTAAAGTCCCTAACCCCGAAGGGAGAAAAGTTAAATATTAAAAGTTAGATATTAAATATTAAAAGTTAAAAGTTTATTTAAGTTTTGAGTTATAAGTTGAACAACTGAAAAGAAAAAAAAGTCAGCCTAATACCAACAACTTTCCAACTTTTTAACTGGATACTTACTTTAATTTTTCATAAAAAGTTAATTCATAGTCTTCTAACAACTTAGGATGCGCAATTTTAATCAGGTCTTTTAGAACCAAATCCGGTCGGGCAGGAGCGAGCTCGAAATAAATAACACCGCCTAATTCTCCTTGTTTATTCACGTAAGAGAATATATTTTTGTTTTGAAATGCGTTGAATTTTGGATATATATCATTGGCGTTATTAAGTTGTTCCAAGGTTTTGTAATAACTTGGGGAAATCCACAAATCGGCATTTTTCCCTTTTTCAAACACGTTTTCGATATTTAAAATTAGGCTTCCTTTTCCTTTGGAATCTTTCCACAGGTAATTTGTATTTGCATCCTTCAAAAAAGTGGCTTCAAAACTTTCTCCGGCAGGCAAATTCCACACATCTTTAAAAAGTCCGCCCGAAATTACCGTTGGTTTTTCTGTCGCTTTTGAAGCAATATCTTTTGCTGTCAAATAATTTTTTTCTATATCATTAAAAATGCTGTCCGCTATTTTTTCTTTATCAAACAACAGTCCAAAAAACTTGATCCATTCAGCCCGGCCAAGTGGTGTTTCCTCAAGCCAGTCGCCATTCAGCAACACAGGAATCCCCAATTTTTCAATAACCGAAAACATTTTATTGTTGCTGTTCAGTGAAAAACCAACCACCAAATCTGGATTTAAATCGAGCAATAATTCGGTGTTAATACTTTCCTCGTGGCCAAGTTCCTTAATAAAACCATTGGCAATTAAACTTCTTGTTTTTGGCGATGAAATGTAATCGGTATTGGGAAAACCCACCAGTTTATTTTCAACTTGCAACAATTCGAGCATTGGAATGTGCGTAGTGCTGGTGACCACAATGGATTTGATCGGAATTTGAATGGTATTTAAATCATTGGTTGATTTATGGGCCACAAGCCTATACTCAAAAATTTCTGTCGAATTTTGATAAGGTGCTTTTATGGTTAATTTGGTGTGATCTTTAAAATGCTGAATGTCAAAACCCTTGGCGTATTTTATAGCGCTATTGTTCATTATTTCCACCGCGGAACTAGCATTTTTTTTATCGGTTTTGCAAGAAAACAGCGGTATAAAGAGCGTAAAAAAGAGCATTTTTGAAATGGACAGCTTCATTGAAGATAAATTTTCACAAAGGTAATATTTTCAAAATTTAATTGTGTCGGTTGGGTTGAATTAATTACTTTTGCATCAGATTATGGTTCTTGTTTATACTTCTGTATAACCAAGTGAAAAGGGAATTCGGTTTAAATCCGAAGCTGTTCCCGCAACTGTAAGCTCAGCCAAGAAATTGGTGGTTGTTATTAGCTTTAAGCCACTGTTCGTTCAGGACGGGAAGGTGAATAACAATACGCAAGCCAGGAGACCTGCCAAAATCTGTATAGTTCAAACTTTCGGGAGAATTGTTTGAGTATGGTTTTTTCTATACTTAAAATAAACACCTGATTTATTTATTAATTTATTAAATCAATAAAATGAAAAAACATTCATTTCATGCAAGTGCGTTATGCTTATTTTTTGCAGTAACAACCTTAACCGCTCAACAAAAAAATGACAGTATTGAGCAACTGAACGAAGTTGTGGTGACCGCCACAAAATTTGCCATTAAAAAAGAATTGGTAGGTAAAATAATTTACCAAGTTACGCCAGAAGAAATTGAACATCAAAAAGGAAAATCCGTTGCCGATATTCTCGACAATATCGCGGGAATTACCATTAACGGCAGCAACAGTTCCGCCGGAAAGGACAAAAGTATTTTCATGAGAGGCGGGCGAGATCGCCAGGTAATCGTGCTTATTGACGGTGTTTCAGTAAGCGATCCATCGGGCGTAAATACCACATTCGATTTGCGGTTGCTTTCGCTAAACCAAATTGAATCTATTGAAGTTATGAATGGTGCGGCAAGCACTTTATATGGTTCTGGCGCTGCAACCGGAGTTATTAATATTAAATTGAAACAACCTGTGGATAAGCCAATTTCAATGGATTATGAAATTTCGGCGGGAACCAACAATTCGCAAAACGATTCAAAATTGGATTTAAAGGACTTCAACCAGAATATTACGGTTAATGGCATTTTAAATAAATTCAGCTATCTGGCTTCCGGAAATTTTTCCAATGTTAACGGTTTGTCTGATGCCAGTGATAAAAACAGCGCAGTGAAATTTGAAAGTGACCAATTTGCGGCAACAAACACTTTTGTGCGTTTGGGCTACAAATTTAACGAGAAAATTAACGTTCAGTTATTTGGCAATTACGACAAAGATGTTTATGATTTTGATGCAGGAGCTTTTTTAGATTCAGATGTTAACAATGGAGAAAATGAGCAGCTTCGATTTGGCTTTTCCACAAGCTTCAATTATGAGAAAGGAATGTTGTCGGCAAGTGTATCCCATAACAAAAACGACAGGATGTTGAACATATTTAACAGTTGGACAAATGCTACCGATCATTTTGAATACACGGGAAAAACCTATATGGCAGAGGTAATAAATGATTTTAAATTTTCGGATAAATTTCAGTTGATTACAGGCGTAAATTACCAGAATCAAAGCAATCAAACCAACAGCCCGTATGGTGATATCAGCGATGGTTTGGCAAATTATAACAATATAGATCCTTACTTTACAATGGTTTACAATGCGTTATCTGGCTTTAACATCAATGCGGGCGCACGTTTAAACAATCACAGCGAATATGGAAATCATTGGGTTTATAACGTGAATCCTTCCTATAATTTCTCTACACATTTTAGATTGATAACTTCTTTAAGCACCGCTTTTATTGCACCGAGCACTTACCAATTATTTTCTCAATATGGAAATGTGGATTTAGAACCCGAAGAAGATAAAAGTGTTGAGTTCGGATTTATTTTTTCCTTAAAAAAGAAGGTCGAAATCAATTCGGTGTTCTTTTACAGAGAGGAAGAAAATGCCATTATTTTACCTGATTTTGTGACCTATTCAAATTCTGATGAAAAATTAAATGCAAAAGGTGTAGAAACAGAAATTAAAATAGATGTTTTAAAAGGAGCCACTATTAGATTTGGGCATACCTATATTTATAAAAATTCTGATACGGATTACATACCAAAACATAAGTTTACGGCATTAATTGAAACAAACATCCTAAAAAACACTTACTTATCGCTGCGTTTTAAAAATATTTCCAAAAGAACTTATTTTGACCAATGGGGAACTGGGGACAATATCAATTTAAAAGCCTATAGTTTGGTCGATTTATTTGCGAGCCACAATTTGATAAAAGATCGACTTTCAATATTCCTTCAGGCAAACAACATTTTCAATGAAAGCTATGTGGAAACCATTGGTTATACCACCAAAGGCAGAAATTTTAAATTGGGTTTCAATTTTAAATATTAAAGTAGCACAAAGATTGTAAGCAATAAAACAGTCTAATTTTAAGAACTTGTTTCGATATTTTTAATAGTTGGCTTGACTATTTTAAGATGCTGAAACAAGTTTTTTTGTTTGGCGAAAAATGATAACTTTGAAATCGTAAAAAAATTAAATGAATTACGAAATTTTATTGTCATTTCTTGGTGCTTCCATGTTGCTTACCATTATGCCGGGACCAGACATTATTTATGTGCTGGTTCAAAGTATGGCAAATGGCAAAAAATACGGAATTGTCACCTCATTCGGATTGGTTTCTGGCGTAATTATCCATACCTCTTTGGTTGCTTTTGGCGTTTCAGCATTGATAAAACAGTCGGAAAATATATTTTTCGCCATCAAATTATTTGGCGCAATGTATCTGTTATATTTGGCTTATTTAACATTTAATTCAAACGAGGAAGTTTCTTTAAATGCCAAGGTTGAAAAAAGAAGTTTCCTGAATTTGTACAAACAGGGATTCATCATGAATGTTTTAAATCCAAAAGTTTCCATTTTCTTTTTGGCATTTTTTCCGGGATTTTTATACAGTTCAACCCAAAATACCATTGTGCAATTTTACGTGTTGGGAATCATATTTATCATTCAATCCCTGATCATTTTTTCATTGGTTTCTGTACTTTCGGGAAAATTTGCTTTCTACTTAAATAACAATTCTACATTTAACGCAAAAATAAAGTGGATTAAAATTTTGGTTTTTGTTGGAATGGCTTTTTTCATACTCTTTTTTTAACAGGATATTGTATATTTGAAAACCCATGAAAAAAGTTAAACTCATAGAATGTCCAAGAGATGCCATGCAAGGCATAAAATCGCATTTTATCCCTACGGAAGCCAAAACACAGTATATAAATGCATTGTTGCGTGTGGGTTTTGACACCATAGATTTTGGCAGTTTTGTTTCTCCAAAGGCGATACCTCAAATGCGAGATACCGCTGATGTGCTTTCAAAACTTGATTTGAGTAAAACGGAAAGTAAATTATTGGCGATTGTAGCGAATATTCGCGGGGCAGAGGAGGCGTCACAATTTGAGGAAATTAGCTATTTAGGCTATCCTTTTTCAATTTCTGAGAATTTTCAAATGCGAAATACCGGCAAAACAATTGCTGAATCCATTGAGATTTTGAATGAAATTTTAAATATCGCCGCCAAAACCAATAAAGAAGTCGTTGCGTATTTGTCCATGGGTTTTGGAAATCCGTACGGAGATCCCTGGAATGTTGAAATTGTTTCAAACTGGACGGATAAACTTTCAAAAATGGGCGTTAAAATTTTATCCTTATCCGATACCGTTGGAAGTTCAACGCCAAAAATTATCGAGTATCTTTTTTCAAATTTAATCCCAGCCTATCCAACTATTGAATTTGGCGCACATCTTCATACCACAGCAACTTCTTGGTTTGAAAAAGTGGATTCGGCATACAAAGCAGGCTGCAACCGATTTGATGGCGCTATTATGGGCTACGGCGGTTGCCCGATGGCGAAGGACGATCTTACAGGAAATATGCCTACGGAAAAACTTCTATCTTATTTTAATCAACAAAGAGCTACCACAAATATCAATGCGATGAGTTTTGAGAGCGCTTATAATGAAGCATTGAAGATTTTTAGCTAAAAGCTAATTACTTTATTTACAATCATTTATTTTTTTTTGGTTTTTGAAAAGATGACATAAGTCAGCTTATTTATAATTATTCTAAATAAACCTTTTTTATTTCTTCAATCTTATATATTTTTGTCGCGTTATTTATAACAAGTCTAAATAAAATAAATTAATTTAATTTAAATTTCATAAATGAAGAATATAAGAGTAGTAGTGGCATTATTAATTGGTTTCATAGGGTTTGCACAAGAAAATTCACATGAAAATACACAAAATTTGGGAATAAAAATTTCAGAAGGAGTGTCGATAGGTGGTTATGCGCAAATTGATTATAATGAACCGGATGGTTCAGCACCTGGAAAACTAGATGTCCACAGAGTGGTCATGTTTTTGGGGTACAAATTTAATGAAAAAGTAAGTTTTGTGTCAGAAATTGAATATGAACATGTGTCAGAAGTTTATATTGAACAAGCATATTTAAAGTACAAAGCAAACGAAAATTTTAATGTTTTGGCCGGTTTAATGTTGGTGCCAATGGGAATTATTAACGAATTTCATGAACCTACCACATTTTATGGCGTTGAACGCCCGAATGTTGATTCTTACATTGTGCCAACAACCTGGAGAGAGATCGGTATTGGGTTTTCGGGAAAAATAGACAATGCATCGCTAAAATACCAAGCGTATTTATTCAATGGGTTTAAATCGTATGCAGCAGGAGCAGGCATTTTGCGTGGAACGGATGGATTTCGAAAAGGCCGCCAAAAAGGCGCTGAATCTGTGGTGAATTCTCCAAATTTATCAACGAAATTGGATTATTATGGAATTACTGGACTTAGAGTTGGTCTATCTGGTTATTTTGGAAAAACCCAAACTGATGACTCTTCAATTGACGCATCAACAGTTGGTATTTCAATGATTGGGTTGGATGCTCGTTATAAATACAATAATTTAGAATTGAGAGGACAATACATTCATACAAATTTAACGGATACAAATGATTACAATTTGTTAACAGGTAAAGACTTAGGTTCTGAGATGTACGGTTTGTATGGTGAAGTGGCTTATAGTTTCAATTTAAAGGGCGTAGAAAAACTAACACCATTTTTACGTTATGAAAAATACAATACCCACGCAAGCACCGCTGGAAACTTAGTGCCCAATGATGCTTTTGACAGAGATGAAATCATTTTTGGATTGAATTATAAAGTGGCAAATGGCGCTGCTTTTAAAATTGATTACCAATTAATGAACAATGCAGTTGCAGGCAGCGATACAGCAAAACAATTTAATGCCGGCGTTGCAGTTTCATTCTAAAAAAATAATTTAATGAGGCTGCTTTTAAAGAGTAGCCTCATTTAATATAAATATTTAAAATGAAAAAAATAACCTTTTTTACAATTTTAGTACTCATTATTTCAAGCTTCACAACCAATAAAAGGACTGAAGCCTTAATTGAAAAGGAAATTAAAACGGTGTTTAATATCGTAAAATATTCAAAACAGCCAATCTCCATTTCTACAGAAGTCAATGAAACGCTTCCGATAAAAATTGATGGCACCAATTTTTTCAAAATAAAGAATGAAGAAAAAATAATGGGTTATTATTATTTGGGACAAGCTTATGGAAAGGCTGATTATTTCGATTTTATTGTTATTTTTGACAAAGATCTCATTGTTTCTAAAGTAAAGGTTTTGATTTATAGGGAAGATCACGGTTCAGAAGTGGGAAGCAAGCGATGGCTAAATCAGTTTAACGGGAAAACAACAAATGAAACTTTAATTTACCAAAAGGATATTGCCGCAATTTCCGGAGCAACAATTTCAGCGAAATCGATGACCAACGAGGTAAATAAATTGTTGAAAACAGTCACGATTTTACACAATAAAAAACAACTTTAATGCAAATTCACGGACTCATACATCAATTTCCTAGGGAAATAAAATCACTTATTTTAGTATTTATTATTGTGCTTAGTGTAGGTTTTTATGGCGGATTGAGTTTTGTAAACAATACAACTTCTATGAATTCATCAGAAATTGAGAGTCATTATTTAGGAAATGAGAATGATGAAGATGCAACGGTCATGAAATTCAAAAAAAGCGAAGGAGAAATTCTTACGGTTGTCCATAACCACATTTTATCCCTATCGGTAATTTTCTTTTTGCTTTCCTTGATTCTCGCCACGACATCCATCAATAAAAAGTTTAAATATTTTTTGATGATTGAACCCTTTTTCTCTATCATCTTAACTTTTGGCGGAATATATTTACTCTGGAGTGGTATTACATGGTTTAAATACGTGGTGATATTTTCAGGAATATTGATGACTTTTAGTTTTGTATCGGCCACATTGGCAATAGGATACCAAATTTTATTTGCAAAAAAGCCATAAATAGCCCTATTTAAATTAAATAGTCTAAATTTGCACGCAATTAATTTATAAGTTGATTGCATTATGATTTCAGATTCTTCAAAAATAGTAGGTGAAGGTTTAACCTACGATGACGTACTACTAATTCCGGCATTTTCAGAAGTTTTGCCACGAGAAGTAAGCATACAGACAAAATTCACCAAAAACATTACACTAAATGTTCCAATCGTATCTGCGGCGATGGATACCGTTACCGAATCGAATATGGCAATTGCCATGGCACGTGAAGGCGGAATTGGCGTGTTGCATAAAAATATGTCCATTGAAAAACAGGCAGCAGAAGTCAAAAAAGTAAAGCGTTCAGAATCTGGGATGATTCTGGAACCAATTACCATCACCAAAGATGAAACGGTATTTGTCGCTAAAAGCTTAATGAAAGAATATGGCATAGGAGGAATTCCTGTAATTGATAAAGAAGGAAAGCTAATTGGAATTATAACCAATAGGGATTTGCGTTTTGAAGGAGACAACAAGCGTAAAATTTATGAAGTTATGACCACTAAAAACCTGATTACCGTAGCTGCAGGTACTTCCTTAAAACAGGCAGAATTGATTCTTCAGGAAAATAAAATTGAAAAATTGCCGGTTGTTGATGTCGATTATAAATTGGTCGGATTGATAACTTACAGAGATATTATTAAGGTGTTGGAAAATCCGAATGCGAATAAAGACCAGTATGGCCGTTTGCGCGTTGCGGCAGCAATTGGCGTTACCGCTGATGCGCTTGAAAGAGCATCGGCTTTGATAACAGCTGGAGTTGATGCCTTAATTATTGATACGGCGCACGGACATACAAAAGGCGTGGTCACCGTTTTAAAACAAATTAAAGGCGTTTACCCCGATATTGATATTGTTGTGGGTAATATTGCAACAGGTGAAGCTGCAAAATATTTGGTTGAAGCTGGCGCCGATGCGGTGAAAGTAGGTATAGGACCAGGTTCTATTTGTACAACCCGTGTAATTGCAGGCGTTGGTTTTCCGCAACTTTCGGCCATTATTGAGGTGGCGAATGCCATTAAAGGCTCGGGTGTTCCCGTAATTGCCGATGGCGGTATTCGTTATACGGGAGATATTCCGAAAGCAATTGCCGCTGGGGCAGACAGTGTTATGCTGGGCTCCTTATTGGCAGGCACAAAAGAATCCCCTGGTGAAACCATTATTTACGAAGGGCGAAAATTTAAATCGTATCGCGGAATGGGTTCTATTGAAGCGATGGAACATGGGTCAAAAGACCGTTATTTTCAAGATGTTGAAGACGATATTAAAAAATTAGTTCCTGAAGGAATTGTGGGAAGAGTGCCTTACAAAGGGGAATTAAATGAAACGATGGTCCAGTTTATTGGCGGTTTACGTGCCGGAATGGGCTATTGCGGCGCAAAAGATATCGAAGCCCAAAAACAGGCGAAGTTTGTTAAAATTACCGCTGCCGGAATGCGTGAAAGCCATCCGCACAATGTAACCATCACAAAAGAATCACCAAATTACTCGAGATAATTTTTAGGAATATCACTAATAATACCTAAAGTTAAATTTTTTAGTTTTTCATACGAACAGAAACCCTAAAAAGGAACTAAAACAGCTTTGTGAATCTTTGCGGATTTTCTTTGTGCAGCTCTGTGTAATAACTCGAGATATATTCTAGGAATATAACTAATAAGTACCCAAGGTTTTTATAAGCAGAAACCCTAAAAAGGAACTAAAACTGCTTTGTGAATCTTTGTGAATTTTCTTTGTGTATCTTGGTGTAATAACTATTTCACTAATTTTCTTCAAGAATCACAAGGTTTTAAAAAGAAAACAGCAATCCGCATAAAACTATTTTTAGGAAAAATTGAGTTCGAAAGGTTTGGAGACATAATCTAACGGAACAATACTTGCGCTATTTTTACCTACATAAGCATTTAAAATTCGCCGAACATCGTTATTTTCCTTTTGCGCGTTTAGCAAATCAAAATAATCAGCAGCTGATGTAATCTTTTTTTTCTTGCTTGCATACCCAAATCCTTTGTAAGTCCCATTAAGAACCAAAACATACGCATATTCGCTGGTGGTTCTGCCAGTTTCTTTGATGATAAAGTTTTCCGTATTAAATTTTAAGGAATCAATAGCCTTTTGTACCCTTAAATTATACAATTCTGCAGGTTCTTCTTCTTTACAAACACCTTTGCATTTTTTTATTTGGTAATGAAAACAAGTGGAAACATTGGTTTGTAAATGACAATATTTTGGACACAATTCAAATTCTTCACATAATTTTTCCATAAAAATTCGGCATTCCGTAACATTAAAAAACTTCATCAAAGGAGATGTGATTAATTTCAATCGGTTATAGGCCAAGT
>DAIQBF010000050.1:0-15194 GCA_036781305.1 Lutibacter sp. | reverse complement strand
GTTTGTGCATTGAAAAACGCGGACAAATTACAAATCAGACTTATTTAACGCCAGAACGAGTAGAACTTACTTTTGAAATGCCTTTGGCTGAAATAGTTTTCGATTTTTACGACCGATTAAAAACCGTTTCCAAAGGATATGCCTCTTTTGATTATCATCCTATTGGCATGAGAACTTCAAAATTGGTTAGGCTTGATATTTTATTGAACGGCACCGTTGTAGATGCACTTTCTTCTTTAATTCACACAGACAACGCTTATCATATAGGTAAAAAAATGTGTGAAAAACTGCGCCAGCTAATTCCGCGCCAACAATTTGACATTCCGATTCAGGCAGCTATTGGCGCTAAAATTATTTCGCGTGAAACTGTAAAAGCGCTTAGAAAAGATGTTACCGCAAAATGTTATGGCGGTGATATTTCGCGTAAACGCAAACTGTTGGAAAAACAAAAGAAAGGTAAAAAACGCATGCGCCAGGTAGGAAATGTTGAAATTCCGCAAGAAGCATTTATGGCCGTTTTAAAATTGAATGACTAAAATCCTCCCATCCCCGGCCCTTCCCGAAGGGAAGGGAGATTCAGCGCTTTCGTTAGCACTCTTGCTTCATAAATAAATTTTACCCATAAACTAAAAAAGCACCGTTTTCACGGTGCTTTTTTATGAATTTTGAAGAAATTATTCTCCGTGCATCCACGCTTTTTTCCCCATTAATTGTTCTTCAGTTTCTACATGCTCTTCATCTAGAATACAACAATCAACTGGACAAACTGAGGCACATTGTGGCTCGTCATGAAAACCTTTACACTCTGTACACTTATCAGTTACAATAAAATAAAATTCATCAGATTTTGGTTCATTTCTTTTGTCGGCATCAACTTGTTTACCATTTGGTAAAGTTACCATACCTTTTAATGTGGTTCCATCTGAATATGCCCAATCTCCATCTGGTTCGTATATTGCATTATTTGGACATTCTGAAATACATGCATCACAATTAATGCATTCGTCTGTTATTCTAATAGCCATGATTACTAATTTTTAGTATTAAATATTCGACAAAATTATATAAAATATATGCAATTTTATGTGATAAAAGTCATTTACTTTTTAAAAAAGTAAATATACCTTTGTGCCTTTAAGTTGAACTTACAATAATTTTCAATAAATTTAAACAATTTTTTTTAATTTACAATAATTATGATTACAACTAAAACAATTCTCCAACCTGAAGTACTGGAAGCAGTAGTTGTCAGGTTTGTTGGGGATTCAGGAGACGGAATGCAACTAACGGGAACTCAGTTTACTGATACCTCGGCAATGTTTGGTAATGATATCGCAACTTTCCCAAATTATCCTTCTGAAATTAGAGCGCCTCAAGGAAGTTTATATGGCGTTTCTGGATTCCAGGTTCATATAGGAAGTGTAGAAGTGAGCACCCCAGGAGACAATGTGGATTTATTGGTGGCCATGAATCCTGCCGGATTAAAAACCAACTTATATGCCGTAAAGCCAGGTCACACCATTATTGTGGACACGGATTCCTTTACAAAGAAAAATTTAGATAAAGCGTTTTACCAAACAAATCCGCTAGTGGATGGCAGTTTAGAAAACTACCGGGTTATTCAGGTTGATATGACCACAATGACCAAAGAAGCCCTAAAAGATGTTGAAGGATTAGACAACAAATCCATTACCCGAAGTAAAAATATGTTTGCTTTAGGAATGGTTTATTGGATGTACAATCGTTCATTAGATCATACGTTTGATTTTTTCAATAAAAAATTTAAAACCAAACCTCATTTAATTGAAGCAAATACCAAAGTGCTGAATGCCGGTTATTATTTTGCGGAAACTTTAGAGTTGATTCCTAATGCCTATTCAATTTCTCCTGCCAAAATGGTACCGGGAACCTATAGAATTATTGGGGGAAATACTGCTACCGCATGGGGATTATTGGCTGCTTCAGAAAAATCTGGTTTAGAATTATTTTTAGGTTCTTACCCTATTACGCCTGCTACCGATATTTTACATGAACTTGTAAAACACAAACATTTTGGTGTAAAAGCTTTTCAGGCAGAGGATGAAATAGCTGGTGTTACATCGGCCATTGGTGCTGCTTTCGCAGGTGATTTAGCCGTTACCACAACTTCAGGGCCAGGATTGGCTTTAAAAGGCGAAGCCATAGGCTTGGCGATGATGGTGGAATTGCCATTGGTTATTATCAATGTGCAACGTGGAGGACCTTCAACAGGGTTGCCAACAAAAACAGAACAATCGGATTTATTGCAAGCGATGTATGGAAGAAATGGTGAAAGTCCGGTCATTGTAATTGCCGCAAGCACTCCTGCCAACTGCTTTAATTTTGCTTATGAAGCTGCCCGGCTTGCTTTGGAACATATGACTCCGGTTATATTATTAACAGACGGATATATTGCAAACGGTTCGGCACCTTGGAAAATTAGATCAGTTTCTGAAATGCCAGAAATTAAAAATCATAAGGTTACAGAAGTCAAAGAAAATTGGAGCCCTTACGACAGAGATGAAAAAACTTTGGCGCGTAATTGGCCAGTTCCTGGAACACCAGGCTTAGAACATAGGATTGGTGGATTGGAAAAAGACCGTGTATCGGGCAATATTTCTTATGAACCAATAAACCACGAAGAAATGACGCACATTAGAGCCGAAAAAGTCAGACTGGTTGAAAATAATATTCCTGAATTAAAAACCGAATTCGCAGATTCAGGTGATTTGTTGGTGATTGGATGGGGAGGAACATATGGCTCCTTGCATTCTGCCGTTAAACAAATAAGTGATGAAGGCTATAAAAAAATTGGATTTGCGCATTTCAATTACATAAATCCGATGCCAAAAAACACGGAAGAAATTTTATCGAAATACAAAAAAATTATTGTTTGTGAATTAAATAGCGGTCAATTTGCTTCTATTTTAAAAACGAGATTTAGCAAATTTGAATTTTCTCAACACAACAAAATTCAAGGATTGCCATTCTCTAATGACGAACTAATTCAACAATTTAAACTATTGGTATAATTATGGAAACTACAACAGCTGTAAAAAAATATACATTCAAAGATTTTACAAGTGACCAAGAAGTAAGATGGTGTCCTGGTTGCGATGATTACGTGATTTTGCGGTCTATGCAAAAAGCGCTGCCTGAAATGGGCGTTAACAAAGAAGACGTTGTCTTTATTTCAGGTATCGGATGCTCATCACGTTTTCCTTATTATATGAGCACCTACGGAATGCACACCATTCACGGTAGAGCTCCCGGAATTGCTTCAGGCGTAAAATTGGCAAATCCAAATTTAAGTGTTTGGATTATGACCGGAGACGGTGATTCAATGGCCATCGGCGGCAACCATTTCATTCATTTATTAAGAAGAAATATCGATTTAAATATGGTGATATTTAACAATGAAATATATGGTTTGACCAAAGGGCAGTTTTCACCAACTTCACTTATAGGCCAAAAAACAAAATCATCTCCTTTCGGAAACACACAACCTCCTTTTTCACCGGGTGAATTGGCTTTAGGCGCCAATGCGCGTTTCTTCGCGAGAATTAGTGGGAACAATCCAAAAGATATGACACAAATTTTTATTGATGCACATAAATTTAAAGGAACTTCATTAGTTGAAGTGCTTCAAAACTGTGTGATTTTCAACGATGGAAGTTTTGACGAGGTAAGCGGTAAAGATGTAAAAGAAGACAAACAACTTTTTCTTGAACACGGAAAACCAATGATTTTTGGAAAAAACAAAGATAAAGGATTGGTGTTAAACAAATTGAAATTGGAAGTAGTAACCATTGGCAAAAACGGAATAACTCAGGAAGATATTTTAGTTCATAATGCCAAAGAAGAAGATAAAACGCTTCATCAAATGCTTGTGAGGATGGAATATCCTTTAGCTACAGGTATTATCAGAAGTTTTACCGATGTTACTTTGGAAGAAAGAGAAGCTGCCCTAACGGCACAAGTTAAAGCAAATTCAAAATTCAAGGAAACAGACGACCTTTTCTTTTCAGGAGAAACTTATGAGGTTAAGTAATAAAAATATGAAAAATAGCTGACATAAATCAGCTATTTTTTTTTATAAATCCATAATTTTGCACACGAATTAAAAAGTATATAAAAAATGGGTTCAGAAGCCATCATTGTATTTTTACTGGCAGCAATTGTTCTGGTTGCAGGCGCAAACTTTTTATCAAATTTAATTTCACCTAAATCTGATAATCTTCAAAAAAGAGAACCATACGAATGCGGTGTTCCAACCATTGGGCCAACCTGGATTCAATTTAAAGTGGGATACTATCTTTTCGCTATTCTTTTCTTAATTTTTGATGTCGAAGTCGCATTTTTAGTGCCTTGGGCCGTGGTTTATAAAGAAGTGGGAACTGTTGCTTTGGTAGAAATTATTGTATTCCTTTTTATACTGGGATTGGGATTGTTATACGCATATAAAAAACGAGCTTTACAATGGGAGTAGATAAAAAACGATATTTAAGCCAGCTTGAAGAGGAAGGATTAAAACAAGTTGTTCCTGCTGATTTTCCAGGAAAAATAATTCCTGGAGGCAACGGCGGTAACATTGTTGTAACCACCTTAGACAGCGTTATAAATTGGGGACGCGCAAATTCACTTTGGTCATTGTATTTTGGCACAAGTTGTTGCGCCATAGAAATGATGCAAACAGGCGCTGCCCGACATGATTATTCAAGATTTGGTTTTGAGGTTGCTAGAGCTTCGGCACGTCAGGCAGATTTAATTATTATTGCAGGAACCATCGTTAACAAAATGGGACCTGTTTTGAGACGATTGTACGATCAAATGGCCGAACCAAAATATGTGATCGCCATGGGTGCTTGCGCCATTTCAGGCGGACCGTTTTACTACAATTCTTATTCGGTAATTAAAGGTGCCGACCACGTGATTCCTGTTGATGTTTATGTTCCTGGCTGTCCGCCAAGACCAGAAGCTTTATTGGAAGGAATGATTATGCTTCAACAAAAAATTAAAACTGAAAACATGGCCATAAAGGTAAATCCTGTTGATGGTTTTGATGAAGGAAAATAATTTGTGCGCTATAGATTTCAGCCTTAAGTATTGAGTATTTAGAAAACAACTGTTTCATTATCGAGATATAATAAGCAAATATGTTAGGATAATTATTCGGTTCAATATAAATCATAAAGACCATGACAAACGAAGATTTACAAAATATAATTACTGGTTTAGGCACCGATTTAGAATTTACCACTGAAGGGTCTGAATTTTTAAATGTAATTGTTCCTAAAGAACAACTTCACAGTATTTGCAGTCAGTTAAAATCGCATCCCAAATTAAAATTTGATTATGCATTTTGCATAACCGGTATGGATTGGGTACCGGCATTGGGTGTTATTTACCATTTAAATTCAACGGAATTAAAACATGAGATCGTTGTAAAAGTGATGACTGATGACCAGGAAAATCCAACCTTGGATTCCGTGCATGACATTTGGCAAACAGCGGATTTTCACGAACTTGAAATATTCGATTTTTTCGGCATAAAATTCAATAACCACCCAAAATTAAGGCGCTTGTTTTTAACGCCGGAATGGGAAGGTTTTCCTTTGAGAAAAGATTATGTTGATGAAGCAAATATGATTATTAAATAATATATAGATGAGTAATCAAGAAGTGCAAAATAAAATAAAAACCGAAGAGTATTTTATTAATATGGGACCTCAACACCCGGCAGCTCATGGGGTGTTACGATTAATTTTAACCATTGATGGCGAGGTTATTAAAAATGTTGAACCCGATTTGGGTTACATTCATCGTTCTATCGAAAAAATGTGCGAACGCGACAGTTACCAGCAAATAGTTCATTTAACGGACAGAATGGATTACTTATCCTCCCACATTAATAACGAAGCGGTTTGTTTAACGGTTGAAAAAGGCCTTGAAATTGAAGTTTCAGACAGGGTTAAAGTAATCAGGACTATTATAGCTGAGTTAACCCGGATTGCTTCTCACTGCTTATGGTGGGGCGTAATGGGAATGGATTTAGGTGCATTAACCACTTATTTTTATGCTTTTAGGGACCGTGAAATGATCAATGATATTTTTGAAGAAACCTGTGGTGCCCGTTTAACCATGAATTACAATGTTCCGGGCGGATTAATGTTCGATATTCACCCTAATTTTGTAAAACGCACCAAAGATTTTATTGCTCATTTTAAAACCAAAATTCCGGAATACAATCATTTATTGACCGACAACGTGATTTTTCATAAAAGAACAAAAGGTGTTGGTATCATTACCAGAGAAGATGCTATTTCTTTTGGGGTTTCAGGACCGGTTGCAAGAGGTTCAGGTTTTTCAAGCGACGTAAGAAAGCACCATCCTTACAGTGCTTATGACCGCGTAGATTTTAAAGAAATTTTATTTACCGAAGGAGATACCTTTGCACGTTATCAAGTTAGAATGATGGAATTGTGGGAATCTGTTTCAATTATTGAACAATTGATTGACAACATTCCCGAAGGTGAAACTAAAGAAGCCACAAAAGCAGTCATAAAATTGCCTAAGGGCGAATTTTATCAGCGCGTTGAAACAGCAAGAGGTGAACTCGGCGTTTATATAAACAGCACCGGAAACAAAAACCCATATCGCGTAAAATTCCGCTCACCGGGATTTTCTAATTTATCTATTTTAAATCACATCTCAAAAGACGTATTAATCGCCGATTTAGTGGCTACAATGGCCTCATTTGATTTTGTGATTCCAGATATAGACCGCTAATCATAGACCATGAATTTTTTACAAATGAATATTCCATTGAACATTACAAAAACAATCTCAGATTGGATTTTTTCAATAATGCCCGAAACTGCGGCAAATTATACCATTATGGTTGTAATTGCAGTTGCCTATTTGGCGTTATTTGCTGTTGCAGGTTTGTATTTAGTGCTTTTAGAACGTAAGGTTGCCGCTTGGTTTCAGTTGCGTATAGGCCCTAACAGGGTTGGGGCTTGGGGACTTCTGCAAACGATGGCTGATGCTTTAAAATTGGTTTCTAAAGAATTGACAAGCACCATCAAAATTGACAAGTTTTTATACAATTTAGCACCTTATTTTGTAATTGTTTCTGCATTAATGGCGATGGCCGTTTTTCCGTTTTCAAAGCAATTTCAAGCATTTGACATTAATATTGGTGTCTTTTTCTTAATTGCCATCTCCTCTATTGGCGTTATCGGAATTTTGTTGGCCGGTTGGTCGAGCAATAACAAATTTGCTTTAATTGGCGCTATGAGAAGTGGTTTGCAAACCATAAGTTATGAGTTATCCGTTGGCCTCTCTATTTTAACAATGGTATTGTTAACGGGTTCTTTACAACTTTCGGAAATAGTGGAAGCGCAACGTACCGGAGGATGGCTTATTTTACAAGGCCATGTTCCTTCTATCATTGCTTTTATGATTTTTATGGTTGCGGGCACTGCAGAAACCAATAGAGCACCTTTTGATTTGGTGGAAGCCGAATCGGAATTGGGAGCCGGTTTCCATACAGAATACTCAGGAATGAAATTTGCCTATTTCTTTTTGGCCGAATTTATAAACATGTTTATAATTTCCTCCATTGCTGTGGTATTATTTTTTGGAGGTTGGCTTTCTCCTTTTGGAATTACAGAGAATATTGCTTGGTTTCCCGAAGTAATTTGGTTCTTAATTAAAGTTTTAGGCCTCATATTTTTAATGATGTGGTTTAGATGGACTTTCCCAAGATTAAGGGTTGACCAATTACTAACCCTCGAATGGAAATATTTATTGCCTTTAAATTTGATGAATCTAATGTTGATGGCAATTGTAATATGGCTTAATTGGACAATTTAATAAATGAAATGCACCTAAAATGAGTTATTTTTCAGATATATATAAAGGAATAAAGACCTTGCTGACAGGAATGTCGGTTACAGGAGGCTATTTTCTTCACGCAAGAAAAGGAGCCATTACACAAGAATATCCAGACAATAGAGAAACGCTTAAAATGTTTGAACGTTTTAGAGGTGAGGTGGTCATGCCACACACAGACGACAATCGCCACCGTTGCACCGGTTGCCAGTCTTGTGAAATCGCTTGTCCGAATGGTTCCATAGAAATTATTTGGGATAGGGCTGTTGACCCAACAACAGGCAAAAAGAAGAAAAAAATAGACAAACATATTTATCATTTATCCATGTGCACTATGTGTGGATTATGTATAGAAGCTTGTCCTACAGACGCCATTGTTTGGGCTCAGAATTTTGAAAATTCTGTGTATGACAGAAGTGCATTAACTAAAATTTTAAACCAACCAGGTTCATCTGTTTTAGACGGAATTGAAGATTAACACTATGGAAACAATTATATTTTATATACTCGCTGCGGTCATTATTTTATTTGCCGTCGCTTCAGTAACAAGTCGAAAAATTTTAAGGGCAGTTGTTTACTTGCTCTTTGTTTTAATAGGCATTGCAGGTCTTTATTTTTTAATTGACTACAATTTTTTAGCCGCTGTTCAACTTACAGTTTATGGTGGCGGTATTATTGTATTGTTCATTTTTGCCGTGTTGCTTATTCACCATGTAGAGTTGGAATTGGAAAAAACAGCATTAAAGAAAAAACTCATTGCCGGACTTTTAAGCGCTGCGGGTTTAGCCGTTACGCTTTGGGCGATTTCAACCTATCCATTTCCGGAAACCGGCAACGCATATACTTCCATCGAAGTTTCTGATATCGGCCTAATTTTATTGAGTTATGAAGATGGTGGTTTTATTTTGCCATTTGAAGTAATTAGTGTGCTGTTGGTAGCCGTTATGATTGGCGCCATCGTGGTAGCAAAAGGAAAAAATTTGAAGGAAGTCGGAAGTCCGAAGACAGAAGTAAAAAATTAATATAAAAAATGGAAATAGGATTTATACAAGTTGGAAGACCGAAGACGGAAGACCGAAGTCCGAAGTAAAAAATTAATATAAAAAATGGAAATAGGATTTAAATTCGAGAAATTAATTATCTGGCAAAAGGCTATGGATTTTGGAGAGGAAATTGATGTTCTGTCTAAAAATTTTCCAGCGAATGAAGTTTTCAATTTAACTTCACAAATAAAAAGAGCTGTAGATTCAATTGCTTTAAATATTTCCGAAGGTTCCATTGGTCAGACAAACCCAGAATTTAAAAAGTTTATGGGCTATTCGATACGATCTTTGGCCGAAGTTGTGACTTGCTTGCATAAAGCTTCAAAAAGAAAATACATTTCCGAAATAGAATTTAATGAACAATATGAAAAACGCTTTCAATTTAATGAATATGATGGTCGCATTTAAAAAGAAAATACAATGAAAAAACTTCCGACTTCTGACTTCGGTCTTCTGACTATTAAAAACAACAAACTATGATTGCAGGAATTAGCATTTACGATATTTTAACCCTCTCAAGCATCTTGTTTTTTATAGGGGTTTATGGATTTTTCACAAGAGATAACTTAATCACAGTATTAATGTCGGTTGAATTGATTTTAAACGCTTCAGCCGTAAATTTTGTGTTAATCAACACTTATTTATATCCAGATTTACTTCAGGGAGCTGTGTTTTCAATTTTTATTGTTGCATTGGCTGCTGCTGAAACAGCGTTGGCCATTGCCATTATTATCAATTTGTACAAACTCATTTACTCTGTTGAAGTGAAGGATACGGAAATTATGAAATATTAGAAGGTTTAAGTTAAAAAAAAATAGACAAAAAATAAAATTATAAAAAATGGATTTTAGTTATACCATATTAATTCCTCTGATTCCTTTAGCGCTTTTTGTTATTTTAGGATTGTTCAGCAAAAAAATACCTCCTTCAATTTCAGGTTGGTTAGGGTCGGTAGGTTTAGGAACATCATTTGTTTTATCATTATATACCGCATTCCATTATTTTTCAGAAGGAAAATTAAATGGGGTTTACCAAACATTTATCCACAAACAAAATTGGCTTGTATTTACCGATAAATTGCACATAGATTTAGGCATATTGATTGATCCAATCTCTGTAATGATGATGGTTGTGGTGACCACAATTTCTTTTATGGTTCACCTATACAGCAGAGGCTACATGCACGGTGATGATGGTTATACCCGCTTCTTTTCATATTTGGCTTTATTTGGATTTTCAATGCTTGGTTTGGTGTTGGCGACAAATTTATTCCAAATGTATATTTTTTGGGAATTGGTTGGTGCTTCCTCCTATTTATTGATAGGTTATTATTACACAAAACCTTCCGCAGTGGCTGCCGCAAAAAAAGCATTTATTGTAACCCGTTTTGCCGATTTGGGTTTCTTGATAGGAATTCTTCTAATTAGCTATTATACTGGTACTTTTGATTTTCAGGACCTCACAAGTGAGGAAGGCTTGTTGATCGCAGGCTGGGGTGCCTCCGCTTCCTTTATGGGATTGTCGGTATTCACTTGGGGATTAATTTTAATTTATATGGGTGGTGTCGGTAAATCGGCGATGCTTCCTTTTCATATTTGGTTGCCGGATGCGATGGAAGGCCCAACGCCAGTTTCCGCATTAATTCATGCAGCTACAATGGTGGTTGCCGGTGTATATTTAGTGGCGCGGTTATTTCCTGCCTACTATTTTGTGGAAGATGGGTTTGCCTTGCAAGTGGTCGCTTATGTTGGGGCTATTTCTTCTTTGGTTGCCGCCTTAATCGCCATTACACAAACAGATATAAAACGCGTATTGGCATTTTCTACCATGTCTCAAATTGGTTATATGATGTTGGCATTGGGTGTTTCAAAATATGAAGGACACGAAGGAGTCGGATATATGGCCTCTATGTTCCATTTGTTTACACACGCAATGTTTAAAGCCTTGTTATTTATGGGTGCAGGATCTGTAATTCACGCAGTTCACAGCAACTTTATGAAAGATATGGGTGGTTTGCGAAAATATATGCCAATTACACACATTACTTTTTTAATTGCATCACTTTCAATTGCAGGATTTCCTGGATTTTCAGGATTCTTCAGTAAAGATGAAATTTTAGTTGCCGCTTTTGAAAGCAACAAACTCATTTATTTTAGCGGTGTTTTAGTGGCTGGTTTAACAGCATTCTATATGTTCAGATTGTATTTTAATATTTTCTGGGGTGAAGACCGAAAATACAAACATACCCCGCATGAATCCCCGTTAACAATGACCATACCGCTTATATTTCTGGCATTTATGAGTATTGCACCTGGTTATATTCCTTTTAGTGAATATATAACTGCAGACCGTATGCCTTTTGAAGCCCATTTAAATTTGCCATTGGCGGCGATAGCTTCCTCTGTGGGAATTATCGGAATAATCCTGGCATTTATTTTCTATAAAAAACCAAATGATTTACCTGAAAGATTTGCAAATGCTTTCGGCTTCATTTATAAGTGGATTTACAACAAACTCTATTTTGACGAATTATATATCTTCGTCACGAAGAAAATTCTTTTTGGAATTGTGGCTTTTTCTGCTTCATGGTTTGATAAAAATATTGTGGATGGCTCAATGATCGGCATTGGAAATGTAACTGTTTCCGTTTCTAATAAAATTAAGGGAATGCAATCGGGTAAATTGCAAGATTACGCCATGTCATTTGTGGGCGGTATTGTTGTGGTTGCGATGGTTGTTTTTTATATATGGATAAATTAATTTAATACAATGGATATTTTATCACTTTTTGTAATAGTGCCGATTTTAATTGTTTTGGCTTTAACATTTTTCGCTAAAGACTTAAAACAAGCAAGACTCATATCGGCAATAGGAATGGGAATTCAGTTTGCCATGTCCATAAATTTAATATTTGCTTATTTAAAAGAGCGTGCTGTTAATACAGACATTATGGTTTTTACCAAAGATGTTGTTTGGTACGAAACTTTTAATATTCATTATAGTATTGGTGTGGATGCCATTTCGGTGGTGATGATTGCCTTAACATCTGTTGTGCTATTGGCTGGTGTGTTTATTTCCTGGAAAATAGATGATTTGCCTAAGGAATTTTTTATATCGCTGATCGCTTTGTCATCGGGAGTTTTTGGTTTCTTTATTTCAACCGACTTGTTTACCATGTTTGTGTTTTATGAAATAGCGGTAATACCAATGTATCTTTTAATAGGCATTTGGGGTTCGGGGCCAAAAGAAAATTCTGCCATGAAATTAACATTGATGTTAATGGGTGCTTCAGCAGTTTTATCCGTAGGAATTTTGGGTATTTATTTCAATTCCAATGCCGATGGAGGTGCCTTAACCTTTAACATCTTTGAAATTGCGCAAGTCAACATTCCTGTAGCCGCACAAAACATATTTTATCCAATGGTATTTATTGGTTTTGCAGTAATTGGGGCTTTATTTCCTTTTCATACTTGGTCACCTTCGGGTCACGCTTCTGCGCCAACAGCCGTTTCTATGTTACACGCCGGAGTGCTTATGAAATTAGGTGGTTATGGCGTATTCAGAATTGCAATGTACTTGTTGCCGGAAGGCGCTTTAAACTGGGCCAACTTTTTCTTGATCTTGTCCGCTTTCGGCGTAATTTATGGAGCCTTCGCTGCCATGATGCAAAAAGATTTAAAATACGTGAATGCTTACGCCTCCGTAAGCCACTTGTCTTTGGTTTTGTTCGCCTTGTTAATGTTTAATAAAACAGCTTGGACCGGTGCGATTCTTCAATCTTTATCACACGGATTGTTAACGGCGATGTTCTTTGCCTTAATCGGCATGGTTTACGGAAGAACGCATACGCGTGAAATCTCAAAATTGGGCGGTATTATGAAAATATTGCCATTTATCGGCGCTATTTATGTAATTACCGGTTTGGCTTATTTAGGTTTGCCGGGCTTCAGTGGTTTTGTGGCTGAAATGACCGTGTTTGTCGGTGCCTTTCAACACCCGGATATGTTCCGCAGAATATTGACCATTGTCGTAGTTTCTTCCATAGTGGTGACGGCCGTTTATATTTTAAGAATGGTGGGCAAAATTATGATGGGACCCTTATCAAATGAGGAATATAAAGATTTACCAAAAGCAACCTGGTTCGAAAAAACCGGATTGATTTTATTGCTGATACCAGTTCTTATGATTGGTGTTTTGCCATTGGGATTAAGTGAAATGATAAAAGAAAGTCTTCAACCGTTCCTTGAACGATTATTATAAAAATTATATAAAATGAATTTAGAAAGTTTTCTATTAATGCGCTCGGAAATAGGATTGTTGGCAATATTATTATTGTTGATCATATTCGAAATATTTTCTAACAAAAAACAAAAAGCAGCCGTAATTCCATTTGCCCTAATTTTATTGGCTATCAATACCGCACTTGGTTTATTGCCTTTGGAATCGGGTGAATTATTTGGCGGCATGTTTAGAACAAATGCGCTGTTATATTTCTTTAAAACGACCTTAAGTTTGGGCGTTTTAATTTTATTGTTGCAATCGGCCGATTGGCTGAAAGCAAAAGTAGTCGATGAAAACAAAGCCCCAGAATTTTTTATGTTGATAATTTCCTCTTTGCTTGGAACCTATTTTATGATTTCAGCAGGTGATTTTTTAATGTTTTACATTGGTTTAGAATTGACAACACTTCCTGTTACTGCTTTGGTTGCTTACGATACCTATAAAAGAACCTCAGCTGAAGGCGCTGTTAAATATATTTTATCTTCGGCATTGGCTTCCGGAGCCGCTTTATTTGGTGTTTCCTTATTGTATGCAACCACCGGAACCATTTATTTTGATTCTATGGCCGAACTATTAACAAGTTCTAATTTGTCAATTTTAGGATTTGTATTTTTCTTTTCCGGATTGGCATTTAAAATTTCCTTGGCACCATTTCATTTTTGGACTGCGGATGTTTATGAAGGCGCTCCAATTAATGTTGCTTCCTATTTATCGGTAATTTCGAAAGGAGCGGCGGTTCTTATTTTAATGATTCTGTTGTTTACCGTATTTAAACCCCTAATGCCGGCTTGGAACAAAATAATTTATATCGTTACTATTGCCACCATGTTTATTGGGAACCTATTTGCGATAAGACAACAAAATTTGAAACGTTTCTTGGCCTATTCATCTATTGCACAAGCTGGTTTTATATTATTGGGCTTAATGTCTATTGACCAATTGGGAACCACTACAATTGTTTATTTTGTGGCAGTTTATATCTTCTCAAATTTAGGTGCTTTTGGAGTGGTACAGGCAGTTTCTTCTTTTTCAGACAAAGAAAACATCGACGATTATGAAGGTCTTTACAGAACCAATCCCAAATTAAGTCTGTTAATGATGTTGGCCTTATTTTCATTGGCTGGTATTCCGCCATTGGCCGGGTTTTTTGGTAAATTCTTTTTATATACCGCAGCCGCAAGTCAAGGGTATTACATTCTCGTATTTATTGCGGTGGTAAACGCCACCATTTCCTTATACTATTATTTATTGGTGGTAAGAGCAATGTTTTTAAGACAAAGCGACCAAGCAATTCCGTATTTTAAAAGTCCGTTTTATATGCGCTTGGGATTGATTTTGGCAGCCATCGGTATTTTAGTGATTGGGGTTTACAGCCCAATTTATGATTATATATTTTCAATCAGTAATAGTTTTTTAAATTAGTTTAATATGGCACTTGGAGGAAATCATTTATTTGGAAGCATTGGAGAAACAAGGGTTACTTTTGTTGAAAAAGGTGTGGATGAAAACCGTAGGGATTTTTTAAAAAACCTGTTGGAAGTAAACGGCTTTGAAGTTGTGGTTGAAGAAGACAAAATAAAAACGGAAGGCGATCCGCAAATGTACACGGTTGCTGTTACCGATATGACTTTTAATCCGACCGTTTGGGTTTTTCAACGCAGATTAAAAACGGCAGACGGCCGAAAAGTCAACCAGGATTATTGGAATCAAAAAACTGAAGAAACGAATCCAAGATATTGGAAAAACGAAAAATAATTTATCATTTTGAAAAACAAAAAGCTCCAAATAATGGAGCTTTTTGTTTTCAGCCTAAAGGGATCTTTTAAGAATTGGTAATGATAATTTTCAAAGCCTTTTCTTTTGAACCATTTAAAAACACCTCATAAGCCTGTTCAATTTCTGAAAGTTTATAACGGTGTGTAATCATTTTTTTTAAGTCGAATTTATTTGCGGCAA